>NZ_JCANTN010000042.1:0-11604 GCF_059568515.1 Soehngenia saccharolytica DSM 12858
GTAATCCATAGCTTAGTGATAATAGGCCAGTCACTAGAAACAAGGGTAAGGATGCCGTCCGAATAATGTTTATTAAGTTGGTTTAAAACGAAGTTTTGGTAAGCTTCATGAGGAACAAAAACAGGCTTCATAAAAACACTCCCATCGCAGTTAGTAGGGAAAAAATCCCTTCACCTCGATTATTGGGGCGTTTTTGAAAAGTCAAGTGTTTTTTGGAAAAACATAAAAATAATGCAAGGATATTTTTAAAACTTGCATTTTGATATAAAACCCTATTGAAAAATAGGAGGAATGAAAAAAATGATGGTATAGCAAAGTGTTGTGCCATCTATCTCGGGATATTCCGAGAGACTATTGTAAATGAAGGAGGTAAGATATGAATCACATTCGGGCATGTATAGCAAAAAGACTCTAGCATATCCCCATATCCGACCGTCCAAAGTCAAAATTTAGGAAGATAATGTTTGAGTCCTTCTATGCCATTATATGATACAACCTTAAAAAAAGCAATGATATTTTGAGGTTTTACATTTTGATAACACTTAAAAGATGCTGCTATAGACGAAATTATGGATGTACTTCAGTCAAATTTTCCAAGAAGAGTTAACGGAGATGCTGGCTACCTAGCAGATTACCAGTAATACTATCTTGAAGAATATAACTCTATACTCATTCAGGAAGCACTCTTGTTGCTTAAGCTTCAATAAAAGCAAATTATTATAGCAACCTTCCTAAAGGATAGACAGAAAAATAAATAGACCTCCAATATAGAATATCACAACCAACAGTGAACAGGATAAGGGAACGGGCATTGAACAAGCTAAAAGATACTTTATCTCAGACAATCCCACCGCCAAATAGAGTCTAGCCCAAGACAGACAATTCCCTAATATGTAAATCTTTTATAAGGAGGAGATTAATATGGCTGAATGGCCGAGACAACCTCGTGCAGGATGTATGGCAAATCAAGCAAGAAGAAATTCTGTAGGTAATCAACATTGGATACAGCTTAGAAACTGTTCTGGTTCATGGGTAAATACTTTTTATGTAACTACCAGTAGCCGTGCAGACACAATTGTAAGCAGGCTTAATTCGATATTTCAGAATTATCCAGGAGCGGATTTAGACTTTATTACTCCAAGTTGGGAAAATGGTTCTTATGTAGTAGTATGGCCCCAGGTAGTATGGTTTCAGAACCAGTCACACTCAACTGTAAATGGAGGAGGGGGAAGAACTTACGAAAATCTTTACGCCGGATGTGTAAGCTCTCTATATAGCTATCAGTACAGGTCCAGGACAAATGTTCATATAATAGCAACAGTGACAAATGATGATATTCAAGCATATGGAGCAAATCCGTGGGAAATGGCCCTACAATGGGCAAATGCTCTACGGTCACCTATAAATGGATGGAACTGTACAAAAGATGCAGTAAATACCACTCTTTATTGCAGTGGGCAAATTTGTCAATTGACTACACCTACAAGCAGCTATAGTGGTTCAAGCCTGCAACTTACAGCCACTTACTATGGAGCAGGTGAGACACTCCCTAGTTTCTTTACTGGAAATTATAATGTTTTTCACACCTGTGACTTGACTGTAGCAAGGCCAGCAAACCGGACTTGGGCTTATAATTCTTGGATTAGGGTAACCGCAAATAATGTCTCTGTTGTAGCACGGGTTATAGATGCTTCGAATATAAATTCTATAGACCTTAGCTCTGGCGGTGTTGCATATGCATTGGGTTATCCCAGTCAAGTAACAGTCAGTGTCCCATAATCCAATAACAAAGTGAAGACTGTCCTAAAACAAAAGGACAGTCTTCACAATTATTATAATAAACTACTTACAGCTTCTAATAGGTTGCAGCAAGGAGTATATTGCATGTATAGAGTCTGCTAATAAGGAATGTACTTTTTTATTTTATAGGAAGTATACTGGCAGTACGTTCTAATTCGTAACCGTCAGGGGTAACAACTCGGAAAAGCATGGTTCGCGGCTCTGTTGTTTCGTTTATTTCTATATCGTTATCAGCATAATTGATCTTCACTGTTTGATAACCTTGTAGCTGAGGTTCAACTACTATTAACCATTCGTTATCCAGTCGAATAATTTCTTTAATTTTACGATTTATGGCCCATATTTCAAAGGATTCGGAGGCATTAAACGAACTACCTACAGGTTTTTCCAAGCTTTCAGTAAAGCCTAGATGGTGATACAATCCTGCTCCTTCAGAGAGACCGCCACTATAAACGAAAAGATTTCGTTGAGCATAACTTATGAGGTCGGGGATATAGCCATATTTACCTCCGCCGTAAGTACTGTGCCAGTACTCGGAGTAAACAGGGCGAACCCAGGTGTCATCTTCACTGGTAATTTCATAAGAAATTTTGTGTCCTAAAGTATGAATATCCTTTAAGGAATGAATCTCATTTTTCTCCAAGAATTGTTTCACTTCTTCTCTTATCCAATCATCTGTAATAGTTATTGCCTCCTCTGGTTCTACAGGAAAAATACGCTGCACAGAACCTAAATTTTCATCTGACTCGGTAATAATGTTTGAATTATTCTGATGGACTTCCTGACTTTTATCAAAAAGCTTGAAATGGCTATTAGCAAAGGCTGCAACGGTAAAACTGGAAACAAGAATTGTAGTACCGATAACAACTAACCATTGTTTTTTTAATTTTTTCTTCAATTTAAAAGCCTCCTATTCATTTTGTTATTGAACAAATAATCTGATTGAACTTTTTTAAAAGTCCTTTGCTAGATTTTATCATTTTTTTTATTCTTTATTTGATAATAATTCACCTCCTTCTTGACCTTTATAGTATTAATCATAACTTGTAACGTTTGATATCGCGGTTTTTTATATAGTGACTTTTTTATCACTCAAATTTATTTCTATTTTCAAAAAAGGTTTTCATCTCATCTGTATATCCCGATAATATAAGATGGACCAAAGATTTTATATATTTAGGGGGACGAGGTTTTTGTATGAACGAATTAATCTGTCATAACATCGATTTATTTCATCTAACAATAAAACAAAATTTTATGATTTTTTTTATTATTGACTTATTTGATTTTCCAAAGTATAATCAGTCGAAGTTTTGTCTTAAAGTTTAAGGGCTCTGCTCTTTTAGACTTTTCATTGTTATGAAAGCACTACTAAATCATCACAATTAAAATAAGTTATTTTTATAACATGTCCTGTGAACAAGAGAGCAAAATTATCAGCAGATTATACACAGATTTAAATTGATTATACCACGGTTACCATAAGAAGTGGTTAAGATAAAATTACATTGTTATTACAATATTATTACAAATTCTGATTAAGTTGTTTAGTGTCTAGGATTACTGGGAAAGAAGCAGTACATTATCTATTAACGATAAAATAGATAGTACGGAAAATAGGTGGATGCCAATTCTCACAAGATTGCTGTAAATTGATAAAGACAAATATATAAAAAAATGTATCAACGTTTCAGGTGATGGAAGCAGCAGGCCCAACTGACTTTATAATAATATCCATTTTAATTATGCATTTTACCTCTATTTCATCAAGGAATCAAACTATTACCTTTTATTCAAAGACTCCCATTTTCTCAATCATTCTAAAATATAAATCTATGTCAAATTCATCAATAGTTCCGCCTTCTACAATTTCAATAGACTCCTTAGCCCTATGTCTCTTAAGTTCATCCCCCCTCCACTTTCCACTTCTCAATAAAATGTTCCTTATTTTTTGCCAATCCATTAAAGCTACTAACAAATGCCTTGTATAAAACTTCTTCATCTATATGTTTATTATCGCACTTTACTTCACCTTTCTTTTAAGATTTTCATCTATAGAAATCCAAATCCTTGAAGGTCCTGAAAGCAAGCCATTTTGTTTAGTTTTATTACTTTTCATTTTGTACCTTTAAACCCCATGTAAACCTCAGAGACTTTCTACACCATTTGCAAATGGCTTGTTATAGCCTTTCTCCCAGTATCAATGCGTATGTTTTCAATAATCATAATCACTTGTCCCCTTCACATTATTTAATACCATTCTTCTCTATTTTTAATTATATGAAGCCATTCATTTCTTCCATAATGTTCATATTCAAACCTTAAATATAGACTTGATTCAGATTCTAATATTCCTAAATTTTTATATGTTTCATCTTATTCAACCAATTAAAGGGATTCTGTAAAAATGATTGCTTTGATTTATAATATTAAACTTGTCATAATATTTATATAAGTATCATTATGACAAGTTCGTGAGAGGATTTGTAAATGTCAAATATAACTTATATTTTAGAAGGTAAAGGCAAGATTGATTCAGAACTAATTAAACTAAGTATATTGAGGTAGTATGAAATCTATAATACCAAGAAGACTAAATATTACTCTAGATTATGAAATTATAAATAGATTTCCAAAAATGAAAAATTAATTTTAAAGATAATCTTGATAGATAAAAATATCAAGATTATTTTTCTCAGTATTTTTATTTATCTTTCAAAAATGGTTGTCAAAATGCCTTTCTTATTGCCTACACAGTAGAGGGGATTTTATTTGAATAAATACTTTCAAAACCAGGCTTCATAAATCACCCTCTAAATGTGGAAACATATAGGGGGCGATTTTTATTTAAAATGATTTTGACTTTAGACTTCAAAAACAGCATTCAAATGTGGAAACAAGTAAGGAGGTGAATTTAAAATGATAAAAAGATTTAATACCATTGATGGGGAAACATTAATGACTATGCCATTAAAACCTATAAACTTCATCGTTGAAAACCTACTATCAGAAGGGCTTCATATTTTAGCTGGTTCACCTAAGGTAGGAAAGTCATGGCTTGCTCTTTGGTTATCTGTTGCAGTATCAAAAGGAGAGGATGTATGGGGGAACAAAGTTAAGCAAGGTGACACCTTGTATTTGTGTTTTGAAGATAGTCAAATCAGAATACAAAATAGACTTTTTGACATTACGGATGAAGCAACAAAGGCAGTAAATTTTTGCACTGAAAATGTTTTACTTGGAGGAGAATTAGAAGATAGGATTGTAACGTTTATTACAGAGCATCCTGACACTGTTCTAATCATTATAGACACCCTTCAGATGATAAGAAATACAAGTAAAGATAATAACTATGCCAGTGATTATAGCGATTTAACTATACTGAAAAAATTAGCAGATAAATATGGAATCGCTATTTTACTAATTCATCACTTAAGAAAAGAAAATGATAAAGATCCATTTAACCGTATATCAGGAACAACAGGAATACAAGGTGCAGTGGATAGTAGTTTTATCCTAGTAGAAGAAACTAGAGGTAGTGGAGTTGCTACTCTATCTTGTGTAGGTAGAGATATTGATTATCGTGAAATCAAATTAAAACGAGATGAAGATAATGTTTGGCAAGTAGTATCAGATAGTTTTGAAAATCACGATTTACTGTTAGATGATATTGTTATTCTTCTTTCTGATTTTATGAAAGATAAAGAATATCATAAATCTACACCAACAGAACTAGCTGATGAATTATCCAAAGATAGGGTCGATAAGATTTCACCAAAGACCCTTACAAAAAAGATACTACAAAATACTGTGGAACTTGAAAAACGTTGTATCTCTGCTGTTATTCGTAAGAGCAATGGGAAAAGACGGATTGAAATCTTTAGAAATAGGGTTGATAGGGTCGATAAAATGAGTACCCCCTAAGTCCTCAAAATGATGACCCTGTTGACCCTTAAGACCCTTACAAATGAACTAGCATAAATTTCAGCAGTCGTCTGCCCCCGTGCCCCCTTGTATGGCATTAAAACTAGAAGGGTCGAGTAATAACACCTAATGGCTAATAAAATGATTTGTTGGGCAGATGTGCCCATAGCTTATAATTTCAACAATTCAAATAAAAGGAATTAAAGACAAATCAATATTAATTATTTCCATAAATAGCAACTGGACTCCCCAATTGATTTTAGTGCAGGATAAAGGAAGGTGGTCAAAACATTCCACCTTCCAGCCACATCCCCCGGCAGTGCCGTGGGTTTAAAAATTAAAGATAGGTGGTCGGAATTGGGGTTTTGTGTCAGCTTAGGTGGTCACAAATGATAAAAACCCCTATAAACAGGCATTTGTTGGTGTCACCTATAGGTGGTCAAAGAAAATATAAGGGGAATTATATAAAAGTTATAGATAAGATTGGAGGTTTTTAATGAAAAGGAAATTAAGATTACTATGGAAGAAAATAAAGGTAATTTTAAAAGATATAAAAGGAGAAGGGGATATAGAAACAGTAGCAAAAATTCTATTTACTCCAGTAGGATATAAATTCTTAAAGAATAATATAGAAAAATATAGTCTCCAAATAGGAATGTTAAATCGATTATTAAAAGAGGAATTAATTTCAGAAAAAGAACATTCAGTTATAAGGAATAGCATAAAGAGAAAGTACGAAATAAAAGAGTAGGGGAAAGGTAAAATAAATTAAGGCAATACCATTTTATTATTTTGTTTTCTGTGTTTATGTTCTTGAATTATTAGAATAAGTACAGAGATAAGAACCATGAAACACTGATAATTAGCTTGACTAAGAAGAATCTTCTATCTATAATCCTTGTAATCCCTGATAGGAATACAAGGATTATAGATTAAAAGAAAGGTTGGTGAAAGTATGAGTAAGGTACAAGTAATTCAAGCACAGAAAGAGAAAATTGATAGGAATACAGGAAAGATATTAAACAAATTACGTGTAGCAGCCTACTGTAGGGTAAGTACAGATTCAGATGAACAAATGAATAGTTATCAATCCCAAGTACATCATTATACAGAGTTAATTAAGAAGAATAAGGAATGGGAATTTGTAGATATCTATGCCGATTCAGGAATATCAGGTACTCAGTCAGATAATAGAGATGAGTTTCAAAGAATGATATCTGATGCCAATAATGGACTAATAGATATTATAATTACTAAATCTATATCTAGATTTGCTAGGAATACTATGGACACATTAAAATATGTTAGAATGTTAAAAGATGAAAATGTAGCAATAATCTTTGAAAAAGAAAATATAAATACCTTAACAATGAATGGGGAAATGCTATTAACTATCCTAAGCTCTTTAGCACAACAGGAAAGCGAATCACTTTCTGCCAATACTAAAATGGGTCTTAAAATGAAGATGAAAAGAGGGGAATTAGTAGGACAAGCTTCATGTTTAGGTTATGATTATAACAAGGAAAAGAAAAAGTTAATTATAAATGAGGAAGAATCTAAGATAGTAAAATATATATTTAATAGATATACCAGTGGCATAGGATGCTTTGTACTAGCAAGGGAACTTACAGAAATGGGAGCAAAAACAAAGAAGGGCAATACAACTTGGTCAGATTCATCTGTCAGAGGGATTATTAAAAATGAAAAATATGTAGGGGATATCCTAATGGGAAAGACCTTTACTCTAGATCCAATAAGTAAAAGAAGATTAGATAATTTTGGTGAAGAAGAAAAGTATTATATAAAAAACAACCATGAACCTATTATATCAAGGGAACAATTTAATAAAGCAAAAGAAATATTAGAAAAAAGAAGTAGAAATCATAATCAGGGAAGAATGAAAAAACACAGCTTAAAATATGCCTTTTCCAGCATGATGAAATGTGCCTACTGTGGTGGGAATATTACTAGGAGAAGATGGCATAGTGGAACTGATAAACAAAAGGATGTCTGGTTCTGCACAACTGCAATAAGAAAAGGAAAGAAATCTTGTCCTGAATGTAAGGCAGTAGAAGAAAAGATAATAGAGAATGCCTTTGTAAAAGCCTTTAATATCCTATGTACTGATAATAAAAGAATAGTAGAGGAATTCTTAGAGAATGTAGAAAAGGAATTACAGTCCAGGGATAATAAAAAACTATTAAATAAAATAGATGGGGATATAAGAGATATAGAGAATAAAACAAGCAAACTCCTAGACTTACACCTAGAAGATAAAATAGATAAAGAAAACTATGAAGAAAAATATACTGAACTAAAGAAAGAACTTCAAGAATTAAAAACAGAAAAAAGAGAATTAGATAAAACAGAAGATGAAGAAAAGACTATCAAAGATAGAATAACATCCTTCAGGAAATTATTCGAAAGCAAAGAACCACTGGCAGAATTTGATAGGGAGGTATTTAAAACTGTAGTGGAAGAAGTCATTATAGGTGGGTATAAAGAAGATGGAAGTATAGATCCTTATACGTTGACATTCATATTTAAGACAGGCTTAACTAGCAAAATTAATGGACATAAACAAATTTCTAAAAATGAGCAAAATGCAGACTTACAAAAATGCACCTATCAAGAGGACGAGCCACGTTGAGAGTATAATTCTGATGACATCTAGTACCTCGGAGGTGAAAAAGTAGGGTTCAGACACAACATGTAGTAGGTGGAGGGTGGTTTTAGGGTCAAAAATGAGTGAAAAAACACCTCTTTTTGACCCTGTTTTTAAGGGAGTTTTATAGATGACATATGGGTATAAGATAAATGACACCTTAAAATCTAATATAATTCAGTACTTTGGTAGCAAATAAAGTTGTTCCTATTTAAATAAATATAAGAGATAATTCATAGATTATTTAAAGTTTATGGGGGTGAAAAATTGATAATTTTACTATTTGGTGTAATGACAGATGACGAAGTAGATTTTATTAATAAGTTCTTTTCGAAAATGAATGTCAAAATGTATAATATTTCTTTTAATATATTAAAGAATAAATTTGATACAGAAGAAGCTGTATCACAAACATTTTTAAAGATTATAGAGAATATAGAAAAAATATCTACTTTACCATGTCCCCAAATAGAACCCTACTGCGTTGTAATATTGAAGAATGAAACAATGAATATTATAAGAAAACGTAAGAAAATTATACATGTAGAGGATTTAGACTATTTTGACCATAGCGAAGTAGATTATAATATTGAAGAAGAATATGTAGAAACAGTAAATAAAGAACAATTACTTTCCTGTATTAATAAACTTTCAGATGATGAAAAATTTTTTGTTCATCTGCGCTTTGTCAATGAAATGAGATTTAAAGATATTTCAGAGCTTTTAGGAATTACTGAAGAAGCTGCAAAGAAACGTAGTCAACGTATTTTAAAGAAATTGCGATCATATTATGAAGAAGGTGATAAGAGTGCCCAAAATGGCTAATAATATTTTGAAAGAAGTATTTCAATTATCTTTGCAAGATGAATTGGAAAGAATGATTAAATTAAACATGAATAGCATTATATATCAATCATTATCTGACGAGGAAGTTGAACAATTAGCTATAAAAATAGGCTTATTACCATCAGAGTATCGTAGTATTCTCTTCTTTCGATATTGTTTCAATAATACTCCCTCCGAAATAGATAGGCTACTAGAGATAGAAAATTCTATAGGGAAATTACGTTATATACAAAAAATGTTATCTGATTTAATGGGAATTAATAACTCATGGATTGATGACAAGTCTATGGAAAGAGCTTGTAAAATTGCACTTATCGAAGATACAAAAGACTATAATAATATTGGAATATTACACAAACCTAATTATTCTAAGGCTTTCAGACGAAAGTTAAAAGATGTCAAGATTAAACAAAATCCTAATAACATACTTATGTTAATAGCTAAAAGGGTTGCTGTTTTTATATTGGTATGTATTCTAAGTTTCTCCGCTGTTTTAGCAGTTAATGCGGAAGCACGTGAAAAAGTATTTGATTGGGTAATTGAAGTGTTTGAAAAATTTAGTATATTCACACCTAAAAATATAGGTGAAGATGATATTTTAGTTAAACTGACATCATTTAAAATTAAATATATTCCAACTGGATTTAAGTTGGTGGATATTCATGAGGGTCGTAATATGCTAATTTATAATTACTCAGCAGATTATAATCAAGAGTTTGATATAAAATTATTTGATTCATCTAGCGAAAACAAATCATACTATGATACAGAAGGAATTGAAATAGAAGAAATTACTTTTAAAGGCTCTCAAGCATATATGTGGCAAATTGATGATATGGCTTATCTAGTATGGTATCAAGACGGTATTGAATGTCATATTATAGGAAACTTAAATAAAGATGTAATTCTAAAAGTTGCAGAAAATATTTCAAAATAATTTAAAAAAACATGTCCCCTTTTTCCTCCTTGTGCGTTATATAGGTAAGAACCTAAAATAATAGCTAAGGAGGATTTTTTATGAAACTTAAAAAGATTGGAGCAACGGCAATGGCCATTACATTGTTAGCAGGAGGTGGTATAACAAATGCTACCTATGCTATGGAACTGAAAGAGCAAACACTAACAAAGGTAGACTATCAGGCAATTACTCCATTGTGGGAAAGTATTAGTGGTATTTCACTAAGTATTTCAGCAGAAGGCACTACGCTTTACCCAGAGGTATATATAAAAGCTAAAAGCTCTTCTGGTTCAATTAGCGGAACAATGTATTTGGAAAGATATGATTTAGGAAGATGGATTAGTGTAACTTCATGGAATTTCAAAGGGACTAGCTATGTATTTTTATCTAAGAGTTATACAGGAATGTCAGGGGTTAAATACCGTACTCGAGTTGTAGTGACTGTAGATGGGGAAAAAGCTGAGGCTGTTTCCGGAATTTGTGAGATTTAAAAATTTAGGTGTTAAATAAAGAAAGGGGTTAAAGTGTAGAATTAAATTTATATAAATAATGTGATAAAGGCTTTACTTTTAATCTGCCTGACTAGAATGAAAAGGTGTTTTATTTGGCAGGGAACAATAAATAATTTTATATGAAATTGCCCACTTCATCTGATAAAGGCAAATAATATTATGATACAGAAAATATAGAAATGGAAGAGATTATCTTTAAGGGACCTCAAGCAGATATGTGGAAAACCGATAAAATGACTTATTTAATATAGTGCCGAGACGGCATAATATCATGTTATTGGAAACTTGTATAAATACGAAGTTCTAAACATTGGAGAAAATATTTTAAAATAAATTTAAAAAGTATGTCCCTTTTTTCCTCCTTGTGAGTTATATGGGTAAGAATCTAAATTAATAACAAGGAAGATTATGTATCCTGAAAGAAGATATATACGAGTGACCTACAGTTTAGGAGGTGGTGCGTATGTTGTAAAAGAGTTTTGCATAGGTAAAAGAACCCCTGTGTGTTAGGATAGCTATTGTATAGAATATGTTGCTAATGATTATTAATTAATATGAAAAACAACAAAAAGACCAGCTAATTAAAGTCAATAGATTTTAGCAAAATAATATTAAATATTTTTTGAAAAATTAATAATAAAAAAATGCACACCTAATAAACCAATGATTATTGGTTTAAAAAACGAAGCTGTTATTTAAAATTGTTCTTTGAAAACTAAACATTAAATACAGATCATTAGGCTACTGAAGACCTAGTAAGAAGTAGTTCCTCATGCTCTTCTGGGGTTCTTAGCTCAAAAGGCTTTTTGTCTCTCATGACGGCGAATATAATATTTACTAATTTTCTCATTACAGCACCTAATGCAACCTTTTTGGGCTTGTTTGTACACTTTTTTTGA
>NZ_JCANTN010000043.1:0-11332 GCF_059568515.1 Soehngenia saccharolytica DSM 12858
TTTACCATATTCTGCTGCAAGGATACACCCTAAAGCTACATCTCGCACATCGACAAAATCATATCCACCAATTACACATGCAGGAAGTTTACCATGCATGTACTCAGAAATCATCTGAATTAGGTGATTTCCACCATCATCATATGGTCCAATAATTCCAGAAGGCAATACAATTACAGCATTTAATCCTTTTTTTGTAGCATCTAAAACAGCTTGAGCAGCTTCAGCTTTTGTTTTGGCATATCCACCATTGACAAGTTCTGGCGAAAATGAATCTGGCTCTTTCATAATCTGCCCTTTAGGGAGCTCTGGAATAGCATGAACAGAGCAGACATATACCAATTTTTTCACATTTTTTTCTTCACAGAGTTTTATAATGTTTTTAACACCACCCACATTAACTTCATGTACTTTGGGGGGTATTTTATTTGCTATGGATATTAATGCAGCGGTATGAATCAAATATATTTCCTTATTTTCATCTTCTTGAAATAGTTTTTGGAGAGAATTGATATCACAGACATCACCTATATGATAAGTGATGTTTTTTCCTATCACTTTTGGTGTTTCGCCAGGTAGAAGAAGTCCAGATACCTCATAATCTAATTCAATTAGTTTCCTAATAATTGTACTCCCCAAGTGCCCAGCAGCTCCTGTTACTATATATTTTCGAGTTTTTGTTTCCTGCGAATATATATTCATTTTGCTGGACTCTCCTTTCACATCAATATTAAAGTTGTATTACAAGATTATTATATCGTTGTGATCTTTGGCTTACAATGAAGATATATTTTAAAATGATTTTAGTACAATGCAAAATCGTATTTATAAAACGCTGCTATGTATCATTTGCTTTTGAAAAAACATGTTACTTGTTGATGGTTTAAGATTTATATTGAGAATACATAATTCATGTACTATATTTAAAACAAGGTTGTTTTGTAACAATATCACTTTTTTGAATGAAGAATTTTCAAAAGAAATATGAATATCCTTGTTAATAAATATATAAAATAGTATCTATTTGTGCATTTCATGAAATGGGAAATAATATTTTATATTTATGACTAAATAAATAAACTATATAGGAGGTTCGAATTATGGAGCAAAAATGTCCAAAATGTGGGGCACCAATCCAGAACAGTAAATGTGGTTACTGTGGATATGAAATTGTAATAGCAAAGGAGAATTTAGATAGAAATGGTATAAAGGAAGGAGAACATTATACAATAAATAATGTTCAAGTGAATAATTATGATTTAAATTTGTCAAGAGTCAATTATAGCACAAAAAGCAAAAAAGTAGCCTTAATCTTATGCCTATTTTTAGGAGTTTTAGGAGGACACAATTTTTATGTTGGTAAGATAGGAAAAGGATTATTATATTTATTAACAGGTGGATTGTTTGGCATTGGTGTAATAATAGATTTAATTTCTATCATTTTTGGTTCATTTAAAGATGCTAATGGGCTGTTATTAAAGTAATGAGGTGATACAATGGGTATTTGGGATTCAGTAAAAGATCAATTTCTAGATGTAATAGAGTACGAAGACGTTACTAATAAGCTAATCGTGAGTAAATATGTTAGACCTAGTGGAAATAATGAAATAAAACAAGGATCCAAGGTTATAGTGCGTGAAAGCCAAGTAGCTATTTTCTTAAAATCAGGGAAGATCGCAGATGTACTTCAGCCAGGAACTTATACTTTAAACACAGAAAATTTTCCTGTTTTAACTTCACTAGAAGCATTCCCTTTTTTGTTCAATTCTCCGGTTATTGCTGATATTTACTTCGTAAGCACAAAACAGTTTATTGACAACAAATGGGCAACCAAAAATCCAGTTATTAAGAGGGATAAGGACTTCAATATGGTAAGAGTCAGGGCTTTTGGGAAATTCGCGTTTCGAATTGTTGATGCAAAGACTTTTATGAGAGAAATCTTTGGTACAAAAGGTATAATAATGACATACGATATAATACAATATTTTTCATCAATGGTTTCTGAGACATTT
The DNA here is from genome assembly GCF_059568515.1 of Soehngenia saccharolytica DSM 12858. Classification (NCBI taxonomy): domain Bacteria; kingdom Bacillati; phylum Bacillota; class Tissierellia; order Tissierellales; family Tissierellaceae; genus Soehngenia; species Soehngenia saccharolytica. Next base: position 2,013 of record NZ_JCANTN010000043.1, read on the forward strand.
GCTACTATTATAGGGGAAAGCGAATATTCAATTTTAGATTTAGCATCTCAATATAAAAAGCTATCAATTCTTATACAAGAGAGATTAAATCAGGGCGCTCAAGATATAGGCGTTCAGTTTAGTGATATTATTATAGAAAACATTTCACTACCAGAAGAAGTAGAAAAATTAATCGATGAACAGTCTGGCATTGGGATTGTCAAAAATGACATGGATACGTTTATGCAATATCAAACTGCTAGAGCGCTTAGAGATGCATCTAAACAAGAAGGAGGCCTTGCTGGATTAGGTGCTGGGATTGCTCTTGGTAATACATTGGCAAATACAGTTGAAAATTCAACAGTCTCAACTAAAAATCAAAAGGATAAAGTAGAGCAGCTAAGAGAATTAAAAAGTTTATTGGACGAAGGCATTTTAACACAAGAAGAATTTGAAATAGAGAAGAAAAAAATATTAAGTCAATAACTTGAGCTAATTATATATAATGGGACTTGTGTCTAGATTATTGATACAAGTCTAGCAGATGACTTAACCATTAAGTAATCACTATAGATGTATTTTATATTGGAGATTTGTTAGAGATATCGAGGAACTTTGAATTTGTTTTGAATCGTTATGAGAATGCATACAGTAAGAGCAAAGGGACAAAAGAGAATTCTGCAACTGAAATCACATCTTTGATTAATAATTACTACAATTTGTTCGTTGCTTCAGTGAGTTTAATTAACCATGTAGATTATGATACCCTTGACATGATAAAAAAAGATCTTGAAAAATGAATTTTATGGATAGAAGAAAATTACATTTCAGTTGATAAAGATGGTTATCATATTTTTAAGATGTACACTTATCAAGATATGGTTGAAAGTGGATTAATAGATGAACTTGACTTAGAGGATATTGAAAGGTAAAAAAAAATAATTTATGTTGCTAATTTAAAAATAGTTTAACTTAACTAATATGAGTTAGCTTTTTATTTAGCAAGATTGTATATTATTTTATGATGTGCTTTCTTGCTCATACATAAACATAATATTAGTTTGCATCATTAAAATCACAGAGAGTAATGATTTTAGAACTTTTTATGTAAAATAATGAGTGAGGAGATGACAAATATGAAGAGATTTTATTTATTAAGCGTGCTAATTATTTCTATCTTTATTAGTTTTCTTACAGGTTTTTATGTAGGCCATCATAATGATTTAAAAGATAGAGCAATAAGAAGAGAAACATTAATTTCATTTGCAATAAACAAATTAGAGGATCTAAAAGTAAGCAATAATGAGAACGTTTTAGAAGCGTTAACTAGCAATATATATGCAGCAATACAATTTACAGATGATGAAAGACTTTCCTCTGCGTTAACTGAGTTATGGAATGCTCTAATTTTCAATGGAGAAAATTTATCTGGGAAAGAAGATGAATTAATTAAATCCCTTGAAAATGCAGACCCTGTTGTAATTAATGATTTAGCTCATAGTATTAGACAGTAAGATTTCACTCCATTTAACTAAAATTTATATATAAGTGACTTATATCATAAAGCTACCATTATGTATTTTAAATTAGTTTAGGTAGCATTTAATAATCTGAATAGATTCGCAACAAACATTCTCATTTAATTCAAACTTATGTATAAATAGTATTTACATATATTTGTATATATATTGTTTATCTTTATATAAGAGTATATAATATAAAGTGGAAAAAAGGTATGCACAAGTGACTTGTGTAGATTTTCTCATTTATAGGAGGGATAAAATGGGAGTTTTAGATGGACTAAAACCAGAAAGAGTTTTTTACTATTTTGAAGAATTAACTAAAATACCTAGATGTAGTTATCACGAAAGAGAAGTTAGTAACTATCTAAAATCAGTTGGAGAAAAGCTTGGTCTCGAAACAATTCAAGATGACCATCTCAACATCATAATCAGAAAACCTGCTACAAAAGGATACGAAAATTCAGTAGGAGTTGTATTGCAAGGTCATATGGATATGGTATGCGAAAAAGAATCAGATTCGCCTCATGACTTTTCTAAAGACCCTATTGAATTAATTGTAGATGGAGACTGGATTAAAGCAAATAAAACCACTTTGGGAGCAGATGATGGATTAGGGGTGGCAATGGGATTGGCATTAATTGAAGACGATACTCTTGAGCATCCTGAATTGGAATTATTAGTAACAGTGTCAGAAGAAGTTAACATGGATGGCGCAATAAATTTATCAGATAAAGTTTTAAATGGCAGAAGATATATAAATCTTGATTCGGAAGAAGAGGGAATACTCACTATGGGGTCTGCTGGTGGAGAGACGATCGAAGTAGAGCTTCCTTTGAACTATGAAAATAGTGATGAATACATTGAATACACAGTTAAAGTGACAGGGTTAGTTGGAGGACACTCAGGAATTGAAATTCATAAACCAAAAGGAAATTCAAACAAAGTATTAAATCAAGTCCTTGAGGAAATATCTAAAATATCCGATTTAAGGATCATTGAAATACATGGTGGAACGAAAGATAATGCAATTCCTAGAGAAACAGAAGCTAAAATAGGTATTAAAAAATCAGATGTTGAATCAGTGGAAAAAGCATTAGATAAAATAAAATCAACAGTGTTAGAATTAAATAAAGGAATCGAAGGGAATATAACTATAGCCATAACTAGGTCTGCAGATGTAAATAAAGTATTATCTAAAGAAAGTACTGAAGCTATCATGAATCTAATCAGGGATATTCCTACTGGAGTGTTTACAATGATTCCAGATAACCCTGAAATTGTTGAAAGCTCTGATAATTTAGCGAGAATTGACACTAAAGATGATAAATTTATCATGATAGTTTCGATGAGATCTTCCTCACAAAAATCTATGGATGATCTTAGAAATAAAATCGTTTCGGTAATTGAAAAGAACAATGCAAATTACAAGATAGTAAATCAATATCCTAAATGGGAATATAAACCAAAATCTGAATTAAGAGATACTGCAGTGAAAGTATTTAAAAACATGTACAACAAAGATATGGAAACAACTGTCATTCATGCAGGACTTGAATGCGGTGTAATTAATGAGAAGTATCCAGATATGGATATTATATCTATTGGTTCGGATTTAGAAAAAGTCCATACTCCAGAAGAAAGAGCTTCAATATCTTCTGCACAAAGAGTATATGAATATTTAAGAGAATTATTGAAAGAATTAAAATAAATATAAAAATAGCTTAAAGTTTTCTTTAAGCTATTTTTTATGTGCGCCCAGCATGGGCGTAAACTAGTCGGTGAAAGTCCGATACGGGCTTGGTAATAGGAACAGTTAGATAAGAGTAAGAGTGTCCATGGTTATGCGGAATCTTAAGGAAGCTAGAGGCAAAGTCCTTAACCGACGAACAGAAATCACATCAGGGTGAAGCAGAGTGGATGAGTTTGCATATCAAAACAAAGTCTAATACTACCATATGAATGAAGCCTATCTAGCGGTGCTGGGGGTTGATCAATTAATTAATTATTTATCTTTCAATCTATTAATAATAAAATTCATATTCTTTTATCAAAAACACCTTTACGATATTTTTTATGTATTCCATAGTATTATTTCTCGCATCATCATAACTTATTTGATTTCTTAGTACTCTCTTTAGCATTCCTTCAAAGATCAATAGAGTCATGTCATTTAGCTTTTCCGCATCTTCTTCTCTTATAAAGCCTTCTTCAACGCATAAAGAAACAGTTGTTTTACCCCTTTCTTTGATATCACTTTTAAGAAGCATAGTTGTTATGTTTTCATCAAATTTTACTAAATCTTCAGGGAAAAATTTATAATATTCATCAACATAGTGTTCAAAATGCTTATCTAAATTAGGAAAGAAAATAGCATTATAAATTTCTGGCTTATCATATGCAAAGTCACAAAAACATTCCCATACTTTTAAGAACATATCCATTGCATTTTTCGCATCGACAAGATAAGTTCTTAGAGCTAGAGCGTAGTCTTTTAAACTTCTCATGGCAGTGTAGAAAAGCAAATGGTCTAGATTTTCAAAGTAATTATATAAGGTAGCACTGTTAAATCCAGCTTTTTTAGCAACATCTCTTATTTTCACGCCATTAAATCCAGACTCTTCTATTATCTCTTCGGCTGCATTTATAAATTTTAACATCATATTTTTCTTTTGTGATTTTTTATCTCTCATAACATCACCAATTAGTAATTTTAGAATATCTTAACATAAATATGGTTATCTTACAATTTATATTGTTATATTGTGCTGTAATTAATCACAAATAATCGAATATTTAAAAATTCAATACAAATTAAATAAATATTTAAAAATTTCATAATAATTATTGTAATCTAATCGTGATTATGATAATATAATTTTTAACAAAGATAATCATGATTATAATAAAAGGGAGTGAAATAATGAAATTAGAGATTGGTAATTTTTATGTTAAAGATGTTCTTTTTGGCGAGGAGACATCTTACAAGGACGGCATACTCACTATCAACAAGGAAGATGCTTTAGCTTTTATCAAAGAAGATGAGCATATCACAGATGTGGATATTGAGATTGCTAAACCAGGAGAAAATACTCGTATAGTTCCTGTGAAAGAAGCCGTAGAACCAAGGGTTAGGCCTGACGGAAGAAGCACTTTTCCTGGTGTTACGGGAGAATTAGAAGCATGTGGTAGTGGAAGAGTTCACGCATTAAAAGGAGTTAGTGTCCTCGGAGTTGGAATGCACTATGGTAGCTTTGGCGATGGATTAATTGACATGGGTGGAGAAGGTGCGAAGTATACTTTATTCTCACAATTAATTAATATTTGCATAGTAGCTGATACCGATGAAGAATTTGAAAGATTTGAGCAACAAAAGAAAAACAGAGCGATCAGATGGGCAACACATAGATTTGCCGAGTATTTAGGAAACATTGTCAAAGAAATGGATCCAGAAACAATTGATGTATTTGAATTAGATCCTATACTAAAGAGGGAAGAAAACGTTTCTAAATTGCCTTCAGTTGTCCTAGTAATGCAGCCACAATCACAGATGGAGGAATTGGGTTATAATGATTTAGTTTATGGATGGGATATGAATAAATACTTACCTACTTTCATGCATCCAAATGAAGTTCTTGACGGAGCATTGATTTCAGGAAGTTTTATGCCAGCCTCATCGAAATGGTCAACTTACGATTTTCAAAATTTCCCTACCATAAAAGAGTTATACAAAGAACATGGAAAGAGCATTAACTTTTTAGGAGTCATAATGTCAAATTTGAATGTTTCTCTAGAACAAAAAAAGAGATCTTCTATATTTGTAGCACAAATGGCTAAATCATTAGGCGCAGATGGCGCGATTGTCACAGAAGAGGGGTATGGTAATCCTGATGCGGATTATATTATGTGCATAAGAGCTTTAGAGGATGTAGGTGTAAAGACTGTAGGAATAAGTAACGAATGTACTGGAAGAGATGGTGCAAGTCAACCTTTAGTGACATTAGATGAAAAAGCGGATGCTTTAGTGTCTACTGGAAATGTTTCCGAATTAATAGAACTTCCAAAGGCAGATAAAGTAATAGGGGAACTAGAAGCTCTCGCTAGAGATGGCTTGTCAGGAGGATGGAGTTATGACGAAATTCTTGGTTCTTCTGTTAGAGAAGATGGGTCAATAATTATGGAAAACAATGCAATGTTTTGTGGTGATGGAATTTCTGGCTGGTCTATAAAGACAATGAAAGAATTTTAGGAGGTGTAAAGATGAAAAAAGCAGTTCATTATATAAATCAATTTTTTGCCGGCATTGGTGGAGAGGAGATGGCAGATTATAAGCCTGAGATTAGAGAAGGGCTCGTAGGACCTTCATTAGCACTAAACAGCATGATAGATGCTGAGGTAACGCATACTATAATCTGCGGAGATAATTTCATGGGAACTCATACTGATGAAGCAGTTGAGGAGATATTAAAATTTCTAGAAGGTATTGATTTTGATATTTTTATAGCAGGGCCAGCTTTTAATGCGGGTAGGTATGGTGTTGCGTGTGGTACAATATGTAAAGCAGTTAAAGAAAAGTTCAATGTTGAAGCTATAACCTCAATGAATGAAGAAAACCCCGGAGTCGATATGTTCAAAAAAGATATATACATTTTTAAAGGTGGTAAATCAGCAGCTAAACTAAGAGATGATGTAAAGAAGATGGCTGATTTTGCAAATAAAATTCTAAATGGCAAGAAAACAGGCTCAGCTGATGAAGAAGGTTTCTTTGAGAGAGGCATAAGATCTCAAGTTTGGCTTGATGATAAGAAAACTGCAGCAAGAAGAGGAGTAGAAATGCTCATCAAGAAGTTGAATAATGAAGATTTTGTCACAGAGCTCCCTATTCCAAAACAGGATAGAGTAGATATAGCACATCCAATAAAAGATTTGTCGAAAGCTAATATTGCACTTGTCACAACAGGAGGAATAGTTCCCGTAGAGAATCCAGATAGAATTCAATCTGCCTCAGCAACAAGATGGGGTAAATACGATATTTCGAATTTAGAAAGACTAGAGTCCGGGGTGTATAAGACAATACACGCAGGGTTTGATCCTGCTGCTGCAGATGCGGATCCTAATGTTATTTTACCACTGGATGTTATGAAAGAGTATTTAAGAGAAGGGAAAATAGGGAAACTTCATAAATATTTTTACAGCACAGTTGGCACTGGAACAACACAAAAAGAAGCTAGCAGAATGGGTAAAGAAATAGTCGAAGAACTTAAGAAAGACAAGGTTGATGGAGTTATATTGGTTTCAACCTGAGGTACTTGTACTCGTTGCGGAGCAACGATTGTAAAAGAAATAGAGAGAGCAGGAATTCCTGTAGTTCAAATGTGCAATTTAGTTCCAGTAGCATTGACTGTTGGAGCAAACAGAATAGTTCCAACGATATCAATTCCTTATCCATTGGGAGATCCATTAACTCCAAAAGAACAACAATATAAATTGAGATATCACAGAGTTGGAGTAGCTTTAGACGCTCTAACCACAGATATAGAAGACCAAACAGTATTTAAGGTAAAAATTTAATTTGGGGCTTTTATGCCCCTTGTGTTCTCTTAAAAAAATGGATAGGAGAGGAATATCATGGAAAAGGCAAGAAAAAAAGATAATACTGTTTTTTATGTATCGTTGATTTTAGCTATTGGAATTGTTGCTTGGGGCATAGTTGCACAAGATAATTTCTCTAGATTTGCAAATTCGCTATTGAGCTTTTTAACCAATAAATTTGGATGGCTTTACTTAATATCAATGTTTATTTTTGTAATATTTGCTGTTGTTTTAGCGTTTAGTAAATATGGGAATATTAAGCTTGGAAGTGAGGATTCAAAACCTGAATATAGTACAAAATCGTGGTTTGGAATGCTATTCGGAGCGGGAATGGGCATTGGATTGGTATTTTGGGGCGTTGCGGAACCTATTTCACATTTTGTAAAACCAGCTAATGGGATAGAAGCAGGTACTGCTCAAGCTTTTAACTTTGCTATGAAAGCGTCTTTCATGCATTGGGGGCTTCATCCTTGGGCAAATTATAGCATAATAGGTTTAGCTTTAGCATATTTTCAATTTAGAAAAGGCAAACCCGGGTTAATAAGCAGTATATTCATACCGTTATTTGGAGAAAAAAGAATAAATGGCCCAATAGGAAAGACTATAGATATATTAGCTGTATTTGCTACTGTAGCTGGAGTTGCTACATCACTTGGGTTAGGTACTATGCAGATAAATAGCGGGCTAAATTATTTATTTGATATTCCTGAAACAAGGTTAGTGCAAATTATAATCATTGGAGTTATAACAGTGTTATATATTTGGACAGCTGTTAGTGGAATTGATAAAGGGATTAAATTTTTAGGGGATATGAATCTTATTTTAGCGTTTACATTACTGATATTGACAATATTATTGGGGCCAACTTTAAAAGTTATTAATTCACTTACAAATGGAATTGGATTGTATTTAAATAATTTTATATCAGATAGTCTGCATATAGAAGCTATGGGAGATAATTCTTGGACTAACGCATGGACCATTTTTTATTGGGCTTGGTGGATTGCTTGGGCGCCATTTGTTGGGACATTCATTGCTAGAATATCTAAAGGTAGGACTATTAGAGAGTTCATAGGAGGAGTTATGTTAGCACCTGCATTGGTTTCTCTGATTTGGTTTGCTGCTTTTGGATCTATGGGAATGAATTTACTTGATAGAATAGGCTTGGAGGGTTTATCTTTAGCAGCTGCTAATCCTTCTACAGCACTTTTTAAAGTTTTCGATTATTATCCGCTCAGTACAGTATTGTCAATGATAACCGTGGTATTATTGGGAACATTTTTCATAACTTCTGCTAATTCAGCTACATTTGTTTTAGGAATGCTATCATCACATGGTGATTTAAATCCTAGTTCGAAAAAACAGTTTATATGGGGAATTGTTCAAGCATTACTGGCAACTTCATTGCTTTTAGCAGGAGGATTGCAAGCGCTACAAACCGCATCCGTAGCAGCTGCATTCCCATTCATATTTGTAATGCTTCTGGCAATGGTTTCACTTGTAAAAGCTTTAAAAGAAGAAAAGATATAGGTTAACCTATATCTTTTCTCTATACACAATACCATAAATCAAGTAATTGAGTCCTGCTACCAATAGAATAAGACCTATTAAAACAGAAACTGTTACCCAAGTGATTAGAGGATTAAGTAGTAGCAAAACTCCAAAGAGCAACAATAAAATATTCATTACAATACTTGTTGAATAAATAGCTGGACTAATTTTTTTATAAAATCCAACTGAGAAGAAATTTTGTACAGCTTCTACTATAAACCAGATGGCTACTGCATAAGTCAAAATATTTATAGCAAATTCAGTCTTAAATAACAGCAATATTCCAAATAAAGTTAATAAAATGCCAAAGAACAACATAAACTTAGATCTGAAATTAAACTCTTCTCTTAAGTTCCAATAAGCTATTATCATCATAATACCTCTGACTACACTGACTGCTCCGATAATAATTGCTAAAGTAGCAACTGTAGCTAAAGGATTTACGAAAGCCGTAACACTGGCTACTATCATAATTAATCCACCGATAATGTAGAGAAAATTTCTCTTTGTCATAAAATCCCTCCTTGTACAATATAGTTATAATCAAATTACAGTTTTCCACTGTAATAATTATCAATTTCTTAAATAATAATATAGTCTTCTTTTCTAATCATTAAATACATTTCTTTGGCTTCTTATCTTAGCCATAAAGCCAGTTTATTTTGGCCTGAACCATGA
>NZ_JCANTN010000044.1:0-9598 GCF_059568515.1 Soehngenia saccharolytica DSM 12858
AGTATATTATCATGTCTAAGAAACTTTGTAAATACTTTTTTATTGTTTTATAAATAATATTTTTGATTTGTCATAAAATTTAATTCAAGGCATTCCAAACATTGTAAATGACAATGCTGATATTTGTAAATATATTACATTAACAATAGTAATTTATATAAATTGATGCTATTGTATATATTTGCTCAATTATCAAAATAGTGCTAAAATAATAAAAATAGAGATAAATCAAATTTGGGGGTATGTAAATGCACAATAAAAAAAGAGATTCGTTAATTCTTGGAGCTGCTCTGTTTTCAATGTTTTTCGGAGCAGGAAACCTGATATTCCCACCATTTTTAGGCTTTATGTCAGGCGATAAGTGGAACTGGTCAATGATAGGCTTTTTTATAACAGGCATAGGCTTACCATTCTTGGGAATAATAGCTTCTGCCAGAGCCGGTGGAGATGTTAGCAAATTAGGAAATAGAATTTCTCCATTATTTTCTAAATTTCTTGGCATAACAATAGTCCTTGCAATAGGACCCTTGCTTGCAATTCCTAGGACTGGAGCAACTTCTTTTGAAATGGGTGTGCTTCCAATTCTTCCACATGCAAATCCAATAGTTTTTATGATTATTTATTTTGGAATAACTTTATTGCTTACGATTAAACCTACAAGTGTAATAGACAAGATTGGAAAAGTACTAACTCCTGTGCTTTTGATTATTTTGCTATTATTGATTTTTAGAGGAATTTTCTTTCCAATGGGGGATCCTGTCGATGAGAATTTAGCTAGACCGTTTTCAGATGGATTTACACAAGGTTATCAGACTATGGATGCGCTTGCAGCAATATTATTTGGCGGGATAATATCTACATCACTAGCTCAACAAGGTTATAGCAGCAAAAAAGATCAATTTTCAATGACTAAGAGAGCTGGAATAATTGCAATATCTGGTTTAGCATTTGTATATGGTGGACTAGGTTACCTTGGTGCAACAGGCGGTCAATTATTTCCAAAAACTATTACTAGAACTGATTTAATTATGAATATTGCTAACAATTTACTTCAAGCCTTCGGAGAAATAGGTCTGGGATTGGTTGTGGGATTGGCATGTTTAACTACATCAGTTGGGCTTACAGCAACTGTAGGACAATATTTTAGTCAAATTAGCAATGGCAAGTTAAAATATGAGGTTGTTGTAATTGTAACTACTTTATTTAGTGCAGTCATGTCAATAAATGGAGTTGAATACATAATAAAACTAGCTGAGCCAATACTTACTTTTATGTATCCTATTGTCATTGTCTTAATTCTACTCACTGTTTTTTTAGGCGACAGCATTAAAAATAACAATGTATTTAGGTATTCCATATACGCTACATTAGTTATCAGCGCATTAGAAACTTTAAATATGCTTGGTGTTAACGGTTTTGTCCTAAAGATTGTAAATTTTCTTCCTTTTTCCTCATATGGATTTACATGGGCTTTGCCAGCATTCTTAGGAGCAATTTTAGGAGCTATCATAAAACCCCAAAAATACGATAAAGCTGATTTATAATGTAAAAAGCTAGTGGCTTAAGCCATTAGCTTTTATTTTTTACAATCACTCTACTACTACAGCGGTGCCAGAAGCAGTTACCATTATCATATTCCCGCCTTGCCCTAGTACTTCATAGTCTATATCCACTCCTACAACTGCATTTGCTCCTATTTTTTCTGCTCTTTCTTTCATTTCAATTATAGCTGTTTCTCGTGCTTCGATTAGCTCTCCTTCGTAAGATTTTGATCTACCGCCAAAAAAATTGGATAATCCAGCAGCAAAATCTTTAATAAAATCCACTCCTAAAATAACTTCACCGAAAACAATATCTTTATACTCTATAATATTTTTGCCATCTACATTTGGAGTTGTGGTTACAATCATGATATCCCCTCTTATCTTTTAAATTAATTGCAATTATAGTATACCATATATTTACTTTTTATCGAAAATGTAAAATCAAAATTTTAATATCATACTAAATTTATATTGGCAACTCTTTAGATTCTATTCTAGTCTTTAATTCTTTTATTTTTTCTTCTATTGTGAAAATAACTTTTTTAAATTCCTCGTCGTTCTTTCCTGTAGGGTCGTCTAATCCCCAGTCTTCCTCATATTTAGAAGGCACAAACGGGCAAATCACATTACAGCCCATCTTTATTACAATATCAATTTCTGGAAGTTCAGTTATCAGCTTAGAGTATTGGTCTCTCTCCATATCTATGCCATATATCTCTTTCATAAGTCTAACTGCATCTTGATTGATTTGAGGTTTTGTTTCTGTGCCAGCTGAATAGCTCTCAAAAACATCCGAAGCGAAGTGTTTGCCTAAAGCTTCTGCAATTTGACTTCTACATGAGTTGTGTACACATATAAATGCCACTTTCAATTTTTCATTTTCCATATGGATACCTCCTAATTTCACTTCTTAACTATTTATACTTTCAGCACTCCTCTAAATCCTCTTGAAGAATAATATGAATCCGCTCCATTGTGGTACACAAAAACAGTATCATAACGTCTATCGCAAAATAATGCCCCACCCAATTCACGAATTCTATCTGGTGTTTTAATCCAACAGGACGTTTTTGTATCAAATTTTTCTATCTCCTGCAGCTTCCTATATTCATCTTCATTTAATAGTTCTATACCCATATCTATTGACATGCTTAAGGCACTTCCATCTGGTTTCATGGATTTTCTTGATGAAAGTGCCTTTTCATCATAACAAAGTGATCTTCTCCCTATCGGACTTTCTCTAGAACAATCGCAAAATATATATTCATCGCTAGCTATAATGTAATCAACTACATCAGGTTCTCCACCAGTTCTTTCCATTTCATTCAATGACCATAGTTTTTCTTTGTTTAGCTTTAGCCTATCATATATTGCCTCCCATTCAAGTTTTTTATGCCTATTCATATTTTCTTTAAACCTATTCTCCAATGTTCTTAGGAGTTCTTCTGCCAATGTATTTGATAATTCTTTAATTCTGTCCAAGTCTTTTACATCTCCTATTATCTTAGTCGTCTCCATGGGCTTGTATATTTATCTTTCTTCAGTATTACTTTACCCATTCATTGGGGTCACCCATCCCACGAACAGCGATATAATTGATCTTAGGGATGGTTACAATCTCGGGCTTTGCTTTTGGCATATAATATTCCTTGTATTCTTTCTTGAAATCAAAAGCCATAATAATCCCCTTCTTAATATAATATTAAATCTTAGAATTTATCGATTCTTCATTTTATGAATCAGTCGAATTCTTAATATCCTTATGAGCAATAAGACAAAACATATTAAGTAGCGATGAATATAGTACAATGGTCTATCTCCAAACTCACTATCTAAAAAGTTCATCTTTAAGAATATAAATTTTATAACATTTAAAATCAAAACAAATATTTTTATTAGAAAATAATATTATTTTGTGAGAGCATCTATCATATTTGTATCCCAAATATGTGAAAAGGTTTCGAAATAATCCTGTGTTTTTGCAAAATAAACGTAGTAGTTGCTATCCACACCAGCATCCCATATGGCATCAAAATATAGAAAAGTATCATTATATTGAATTATATTCCACATATGATCTACGCCTTGTCCTTTTCCAGTAACATTGTAACATGGAATATTTAAGTGAGACAAAAGTAAATATACAGCATTTGCATATCCACCACAAATAGCAGTCTTATTTTTTAAATGCACCATAAGCTGTGGTCGAGTCAATGGATACATCAGATGTACTACCTTTAAATTCGGGATCATATACAACTGTAGAGGTTACATAATCATATACAGATTTAATCTTTTCTTCATCCGACATTCCCGTTGTGATAATACTTTTTAAAATGTTTTCTGCATACTCATCCGCTTTTTCAATTCTATCTACACACTGATCTAAAGTCATTCCTATTGGAGCAGACGCAAGTAATTTTGTTGCATCATCATTGAATGAGTAGATAATATAACCATAACCACATTGAGATAGAAGTACTTTTTGCATTATCTCATAATCCATCTCCGGATTAATTATAGCGATCTGTGCTGACTTTTGTCCTGTTAGTTGGTTAGTTATTTTTATTAAATCTTGGTAAGTAGAAATGACATAAACACCTTCTGAAATATTATTGGGATTCACCTCACCTGTTTTATATGGCATATAATTTAACTGGCACGATGCCATTTGATTTCTGTCATCGTAATCAATAGTGATCGAATAAGCATATTTTAATGATGGATCATTTGAAAGAACATCAAAATATGCGTTTTGTATTGTTATCTGCACTTCGTCTTTTGATAAATTCATATTAGACATGTCAAAGGAAACACTGGGAACAAAAGCTTTAACAGCTTTTTCTATAACAGCTGATATATCACTTTGAGATGATGGTTCCGTTGTCTCAAATGTAGGCGATTGGGTTTGTGTATCTCCCGATACATCTGATGGATCAGAAGGTTCATTCGTTTCAATGATATCGGGAATTGTATCGATCGGTAAATTGGAGTCATTTTTTCATTTGGTGAACAAGCATAAAGGATGAAGCTTAAAAGAAGAACTGACGTCAACACGATAGATTTTTTTACATACCTATTTGTTGAATGCCTATTCTTAAATCGATTTTTTATTTCTGAAATAAGTCTAAAATTACTCATATTAGTTGTAACTCCTTTATAGAGTTTATAATTTGTCTAAATAGCTCTTAATTTTTTATTTAAATTTATTTTTCTAACTATGACATTATTATAACACTTTATTCTTTATGGTTTAATTTATTTAATAGTGATTTTAGTATCTATTAAGTATTGGAAAACATATAAAAATCAATCTTTAAAATATGATGTTTTAGAATGATTCCGATAATTCTACTATATTTATTCCACATTCACCTTATTTGTTAATAGTAATTGCTTTTGCCCTTTAATTAGTAAAATCCCTTCTTCTTGCAGCTCTGATAATTTACGGCTTAGAGTCTCATGACTAACTCCAATTAAACTTGCTAATCCAGCACGACTTAGCGGTAATTCAATCAATATTCCTTCCTCGTTCTTAATGCCATTCTCCTTTGCTAATTCAAGCAATAGCCTTAAGGTTTTTTCCATTGCATCTTCAAGCACTAAAGACTCCAATTGGATTTCAGCCTTGTTTAGTTGGCTTGTTACTGCGGCCAAAAGACTGTAGGAAAGATCTGAAGATGTTTTTATTAACATCTCAAGGTCATTCTTATGAATTGTACAAATGCGACAATCTCCAATCGCCTCAGCACTGCTGTTCAATACATCGTCCTTAAACAGCACCATTTCTCCAAAAAATTGTCCTTCTCTTAACAACCTTAATATATATTCGTTCCCATTTTTACCAATCTTAAATAGTTTGACTAAACCGGATTCAATTATATATAGATATTCGCCTGGATCTCCTTCATGACATATGATTTCACCATTCTTATACTCTTTTTTTCGAACAAGGTTGTTTATCTCCAAGAGTTTTTCATCATCTAACTCTGAAAATATCGGCACTTTCCTTACACATAATTCTTTTGAGTGGTTACATTGAGACAATTTCTTCACCTCCCATTCTATATTTTGCCCAAAATCTAAACCTAAATATTGTGAGTTTGCTAATCAATAAGGTGTCCTTGATATTATATATCTTTGACCTGAGCTTTCTTCACTTCATAGCCTAGCTTTTCTATGACTTTTTCAACCTCCTTGATTGACACAATTTCATCGTCATAGTTAAACTTTACTTTACTTGAGTTGAACAATACATTTACACTGTTGTTTTCGACTCCATCTATAGATTTAACACCATTTTCTATCTTTTGCATGCACGATGGACAAGTCAAAGATTCCAATTGGATAATTGCTTTTTTCATTTTCATCATCCCTTCTTTTTTTAATTATACCCCTTGCCAAATTTTTTCATCGATCTCTGTAAAAATCATTCACTTGTTTTCTGATTAGTACCTTAATCTGTAACGCAATAATCTCATGGCATTTAGTATTACAGCCAGAATGCTCAATTCATGGACCAACATTCCAATGGACATATTCATCCATTCACTAAAGAAAACGCTGATAAGTAAAACCAGTACTACTCCTAATGCTATCATAATATTTTGTCGCATATTTTGGGCAGTTGCTTTTGCCAAACCCAATGCATGGGGCAAGCGTCCAAAATCAGAGTTCATTAATACTACATCAGATGTTTCTATTGCCACATCTGTACCACTGCCCATAGCGATGCCAATCTGTGCCAATGCCAAGGAAGGACTGTCATTTACCCCGTCTCCAACAAATGCTACTGTTTGGCCTTTAGCCTGAAGATTTTTAATAAATGATTGCTTATCTTCAGGTAGCATATTGCCAAATGCTTCTGTAAGCCCTAGTTCTTTTGCTACTAAATCAACTGTTCCCTGATTGTCCCCAGAAAGCAATACCAGATTTTTTATGCCTAATTTTTTGAGTTTTTTTAGAGCTCCTTTCACACTTGGGCGGATTGGATCACGAATGCCCATCAAAAGCTGTATTTCACCCTCTAATGAAGTCAGAACCAATGAGTTGCCTTCAGATTGCATCCCTAAAATATCTTTCTTAATCTTTTCATTTAAATACACATTTTCTTTTTCCATCAAAGCTACATTGCCAACTGCAACCCTGTGTCCATCTATCTGAGCTATGATCCCTCCACCTCTAATTACCTCTGTCCTCTCTACTGGATAAGCTTTAACATCTCCAATATATTCAACTATAGCCTTTGCAAGAGGATGATTGGATTCCTTTTCTATACTCAATAGGTAACTTAATATCTTTTCAAATTTGTCAGTGTAAATTTTCTGTTGAACAACTTTTGGATTGCCTAAAGTAAGGGTTCCTGTCTTATCAAATACAATGGTATCAAGCCTGCTAAGATCACCGATTACTTCGCTGCCCTTTAAAAGCACTCCATGTTTTGCACCATTTCCAATGCCTGCTACATTGGATACAGGAACGCCTATCACCAACGCACCAGGACATCCTAATACTAGTATTGTGATTGCCAATTCAATATCTCTTGAAATCAACCATACTATGAAAGATAGTACTAACACTGCTGGTGTATAATGTTTTGAAAACCTATCAATAAATCTTTCTGCTTCTGATTTAGAGTCTTGTGCCTCTTCCACCAATTCAATTATCTTCCCAAACGTCGTATCTTCCCCTACTCTGTCTGCAATAATTTTAAGAGTTCCATTCTCCAAAATAGTCCCAGCAAACACTTTAGAATCTCTCTTCTTAAAAACTGGGAAGGATTCACCTGTGATACTTGCTTCATTAATGTAACCCTCTCCGGTTATAATGGTTCCGTCGACAGGTATTTTTGCACCAGTTTTAACAAGCAATATGTCCCCTACTTCTACCTCGCCTACTTCAACAATTTCAAACTCTCCGTTATCCATCTGTTTTAAGGCACTTTCCGGAGCCATTTCCGTCAATTCTTTTATAGCTGATCTTGTTTTGTTCAATGTCCTTTGTTCTAGATATGCTCCAAATAAGAAAAGGAATGTCACAATGGCTGATTCTTCAAAATTTCTTATTAGAAACGCACCAGCTACTGCTATGGTCACCAACACATCTATGCTGACTACTTTAACCTTAAGAGCTTGATATGCTTGTATAGCTATAGGCGTTACGCCTAAAAAAGACGCAAAAACCAGTAACCACAAAAAAATTTCAGTGTTTCCAAATACGAATTTGCTAATAAATGCAGTAGCAATTAAAATCCCACTAATAACTGTTATGTGATTTTTTCTTTCTAATATCATTTTTTGCATTTATACTCGCCTCTTTCTAGACAAACCGTTTGATATAAATACATTCTACTTACTGTATATCTCATCTAATTTTGACAGCATGTTGTATACTGATTCATAACTTTCGCAGACATCACTAGGCACCTTATAATTAGCAGTTATTTCACGTAATTTGTCGAACTCCTCATCAAGATTAGGATTTCCTGTTTTTAATTCATTTGTTTTATTGAGAATTATGTCGAATAATTCCCGTACCTCATGAAATTCAGGATGATTTCCTCCATGAACTCGATCTACGATTGGAATTAATTGATCTAATTTTTTTAAATATCCTTCACTATCTTTTATGAATGTTTCATGTTCCTTCATCACACATACCCCTTTCAATTTTCTAATTTGACTTATTCTGTATTTTAATATTATCAAGAAGTGAATGAAAAAACATTGATATATATCAAAATTTAAAATAACTATTATAATATTATCAATAAATTTTTCTTCCATTAGAACAAAAAATAAAATGTCCATTTTGAAATCAATTCAATGGACATTTTATTTATACAATACTATTAATTATAATTAGGTTTAGACTCTTTCATCACCTAATATTGTCTCCATTCCTTCACTTAATTTGTTTATAAAATCATCTAGCAATGCATCTTTTATTACTCTCTCAAGTCTAGTTAAATCAGTCTGCGTAGAAAGAGTAATGTTTTCTCTAACCGATTTGTTGAAAATAAAAGTATCCTGAGGAACAAAAGAAATCAACTTGAAAAGCAATTCAGATGAAATATCTCTAATCTCTTTGCCATATATATATACTTCCTGTGTAATCATCATACAACCCTGCTAATAACTTTAATATTGTCGATTTGCCTGATCTAGTTGAACCTAAAATTAAAGTCTTTTTCCCCTTTAAGAATCTCTAAAGAAAAGTCTGATTTCCTAAAAGACCCATTTGTTGGTATGATTTTCTAGGTAAAAACAACATAATAGCAGCAAATACTGACAAAGGGTTGTAGTAAAATAAGACAGCGCTTGAAAAAATAAATGTAGTAGTTTGTAAAATTATCTTTATAATAGTGTCTAAATATTGAGTTTCAAATTTATTTACATCATTTGTTATTGTTGAAGATATTTCTCCAATTGAGTGTTGTGAAAAATCTCTCATGGACATTTTTAATATTTGGTCTGTACAATCTTTCTTTAACGAAAAAAGATAACTTTTCTTAAACTTAGCTCCTGAGACCTCTAATAAATAATATCCAAACCAGAAATAAGGATAATTGCTAAAAAGATTATCAAAAGGTAAATTATTTCATTGTATTTTTCAGATAAAAGCATCTCCAATGCATATTTCATTGATAATGCTATAGATACTTGTGACAAAGCAACTATTATTGCTGACATAAAAATAGCTATGATAAATGGAAATGATTTTTTCAAATAATATTTTATATCCTTAACATTATTCTCCATTTTCCCCCCCCATTATTTAATATTATAGCTCGTTGCAGAACTCTGCGACTCGCATAATCACTATATTTTATATATTGAAATGGCTGGATTCCCCCCATTTTGGGTATATATTCATTAACTAGATGTGTATAACTCAAAATAAATAAAGAAAGGAGAATCCTATGCCAGTTTCAGCTAAACAATTAAATCTTTGTGACGTTTCTACTGACTTTGATAAATTTTATAATCAAAATCAAAACAATCTGCTTAATTTATTAAATCAATTCATTAATATTAGTGATTATATCCCTTTTT
>NZ_JCANTN010000045.1:0-9515 GCF_059568515.1 Soehngenia saccharolytica DSM 12858
TGTAAATGTCAATCCCAAAATGTATAATTTTTAGAATCTCAAAATGTACATTAATTAGAATTTAATTGTTACTACTTTTCTTTGATTCAAGCTGATCCATCTTATCCTTTAAACGATAAGAAGGACCAGTTATTTTTATTATTGTTGAATGGTGTATTAGCCTATCTAGAATTGCATTAGCAAGGGTTATATCTGAAAATACTTCTCCCCACTTGCTAAATGGTTGATTAGTCGTAATAATCGTTGAATTCTTTTCATATCTCTTATTTATTAGCTGAAATAGTAGATTTGCACCTTGCTTATCTATTGGTAAGTATCCTATTTCATCTATAATTAGCAGCTTATACTTAGAAAAGTGCTTTAACTTGGCTTCTAATCTATTCTCTGCATGAGCTTTGTTTAGTTGCATAATTAGATCATGGCAGGATATGAAATATGTTATATATCTTTTTTTAGCTGCTGCAATTCCTAGTGCAACAGCTAAATGGCTCTTTCCTACCCCAGAGGACCCATAAAAAAGTATATTTTCTTTGTTTTCTAGAAACCTTAAGCTCTCCAAATCTAACAATTGAGCTTTATTTAATGATGGTTGGAAATCAAAATCAAAATCTTCTAGTGTCTTTTCAAATGGGAAAGCAGATACTGCTATTTGAATCTTTGAAGCTCTATCATTTCTAAAATCTAATTCTTTTTCAGTCAAGTGTAATAATGCTTCCGTAAATGGAATTTGATTTTTAGTTATTTCCTCTATATAGTTAGGCAAGTAACTTCTAAATTTCTCTAACTTTAAAGTCTCTAGATTATTAAGTAGTTTTGTATAGCTTGTCATATTAATCACTCCTCAAGAAAAATATCCATACTCTTTAAGTTGTTTTCAATGAATTCCTCAATCCTTTCATCTGAATAATGCTTCAGAGCATCTGAACGAAGTATTTCTTTTACATGTTCTTTTTTGTAATGAAGAATTTTATCAGATATCCTATGACAAGCAATTAAATCTTTTGTATAATAGATATATATTTCAGAATCAATTTCTGAAATTGTTGTATATTTACCAATATATTTGGTAGGTACAGAGTATTTTTTCCCTTTATACCTGATCATAGATTCTTTGGATACCTTGTACTCTTTTTCGTGGTGGAAATATGATAGAAGCACATCCATTTTAGGTAAAGGGTTTAAATACTCTTTCTCTTTTTGAAATCGTAATAAAGGAACTTCATTAGTTGCTTGTGATATCTCATTATTTATCTCCATATTAAATGTATTTACTATTGCTTCTAACTCTTCAAATGTATCAAATTCTTCGTTGTAAGGGGTTAATCTATCTACTAACTTTGCCAAGGTCTCTACCTTACCTTTAGTCTCTGGTCTATATGGTCTACAGGTTATTATTTCAAATCCAGCATCTATTGAAAAGTACTTAAATTTTTGATTAATAGCTACATTTTTAAAGGTTGTCCTACTCCTGTCAACAACAGAGGACATATTATCGAATAATATTTCTTTAGGGACACCACCTAAGTATTTAAAACCATGGGTTAAACACTCAAATAACGTCTCCTGAGTTCTATCTGCAGTTAATTTTAAATATTTAAGTCTAGAGTATCCTAGTACCATTAGAAATATGTTAACTTCAAATATTTCACCATGTTTACTGAACATATTAATGCTTTCTTTCCAATCTACTTGAGCTTGTAACCCTGGGCTTGTATCAAATCTCAATGTGGCCTTTTTTATCTCAGACTTCTTATGATCTTTTACAAAGTTGTTAACTGTATGATAACCGCCAGTGTAACCTTTCTTTTGAATGAACTTATATACAGACATTGAGGTAGAACCATAGTTATCTACTTTATCTATGATAGTTTCCTTGAAATCGTCAATTTTACTCTTAAGATTTCTAGGTTTTCTAGTACCTGAACTAGGGTCGTTTAAATACCTATCAATTGTCCTTCTATCACAGTTAAATCTTCTAGCTAATTCACTCTTATTCAAGACATCAAAATCCTCCCCTATCAGTTTAATTTGGTTAAGTACATCTTTCCGCATAATATTACTCCTGTCATAGTTTTTTAGAAATATTATACAAGAAAAAATGTACAAATTTGTACATTTTGAGATTCTAATTTTTGTTCATATTCATTTTAACATTTACAGCATTTGGAGAAAGACTTCATACTTACACCATAGTAGATGCCATTAACGACAGAAATGTATTGCCTTTTAGAATAGATTTTATCAACACGATTAAGATGCCTGATTATCTTGATGATAAAAAAGTCTATAGCATAGACAAGGAAAAAGCTTTAGCCGACCCTCAGCGGGTTAGCGAGATTGTCTCTTATGTCATTGAGCACTTTGATCAGAAGACGAAGCGCAATAGCTTTTATGAACTCTCTGCAAAATGGGAAGAACCTGACAAGACAAATCCCAAAAGAATGTTAGAAAAGCGTGAATCAAGGCGTGTAGCAGGGTTTAATTCAATATTTGCCGCAGATTCCATTCCAATGGCAATCAAATACTATAATGAATTTAAGAAGCAGATAGCGGAAAAGAACCGTAACCTTATAGTCGCAACCATTTTCAGTTTTAGCGCCAATGCAGAAGAGCCAGAAGGACTTTTGCCTGATGAAGACTTTAATATAGAAAATCTTGACCAAAGCTATAGAGATTTTTTAGAATCAGCTATCAAGGACTACAATAAAATATTTAACACGAATTATGATACGTCTTCAGATAAGTTTCAAAATTACTATAAAGACCTCTCTCTTCGCGTAAAAAATAGAGAGATTGATATATTGATTGTTGTTAATATGTTCCTAACAGGATTTGATGCGACCACACTTAACACTCTTTGGGTAGATAAAAACTTAAGGCAGCATGGACTAATTCAAGCTTTTTCAAGAACAAACCGCATCTTAAACAGCGTCAAGACATATGGGAACATAGTTTGTTTCAGAGATTTAAAGGAAGAAACTGACAAGGCAATTGCCCTCTTTGGAAACAAAGATGCAGGCGGCATTGTACTGTTAAAGACATATGAAGAATACTATAACGGCTATGATGACAAAGGGGAGTATAAACCGGGCTACGCAGAGCTGATTTCAACTCTTACATCACAGTACCCGCTAGGACAGCCTATTGTAGGAGAAGAAGCAGAAAAAGAATTTATCAAGTTATATGGAGCGATTCTAAGGCTTAAGAATATACTTACATCCTTCGACGATTTTGAAGGAAACGAGATTTTATCCGAAAGGGATTTTCAGGACTATCAAAGCAATTATATTGACCTGTATCACAAATACAGAAAAAGAGATGATGGGGATAAAGAAATTATAAATGATGACATAGTCTTTGAGATTGAACTAGTCAAGCAGATAGAGGTAAATATTGACTACATCCTCATGCTTGTCGCCAAATATCAAGAATCCAACTGCAAGGATAAAACCATTCTCACGACTATTGACAAGGCTATCAATTCAAGTTTTGAACTTAGAAGCAAAAAAGAGCTTATCGAGCAGTTTATTGAACAAGTCAATGTATCGACAAAAGTGGAAGAGGATTGGCGAAAATTCATCGATGAGCGTAAAGAAGAAGAAATATCAACAATCATAGAAGAAGAAAAATTGAAACCTCAAGAAACCCGCCGCTTAATTGACAATGCTTTCAGAGATGGAGCGCTTAAAACAACCGGAACAGCTATTGATAAAATCATGCCGCCAGTATCTCGCTTTGGTGGAGGCAGAGCTGAGAAAAAGCAAGGGATAATCGAAAAGCTGATGATTCTATTTGACAAGTACTCTGGAATATAGAAAAAGTTGCCTTACCACAAACAGGGCAACGAGGGTAATTTTGCATCTGTTTAGAAACTGGACTATCGGGTGCGAATTGATGATCGCAGTTACGGCAGAGATATTTTTCATGAGCATATTTATCTCTGCCATAACGATAAAATGAATGATTATTGTTGTGCTTTGGACATTTTATTGATACAATTTCTTGCATGAGGACTTCATTCTTTCTGGGAGGTATTTGTTTTTATGCAAGAAAATTGTACCATAGAGAGTTTGGAGTCCTCAATTTTCATTTAAGTTTACAAAACGTATAAGTTATCAGAGGAGGTGATCTATGACCTCTATCTGTACAAATATTATCTCATAAGACTTATGAGATAGAAAAGAAAATATAGTTTTTAAACTATGACTTTATTATACGAGGGAGGCAACAATCATATGCTTATGCTTCTTTTCTCATTAGTATACTTTGTTGTTTTTCTTTTTAATTGATTTGGTTTTTAGAAACACATTAAGTTTATTCACTAATATTTTGGCTTTGGTTTGTTTGATAATTGCATTTATCATAAGCGTCGGAATGGCTGAGTATACCGTAAAAAAAAATAAAAAACAAATAATAATTTTTAAAGACTGTAAAATATTCTGTGTAGATTAAATAATTAAGGATGAAAGATGAATTTTATTACATAAAAACAACAAACTAAGTCATCAAAAGAAAAAACAAAATAGTCATTGTAGAAACACTGCTATTAGAGCCAATAGAGAATATCCTTTTTTTATAGTGTATTGATTACATTTTATAGATTTTAGGATCATTCTCTTTATTTTTTTATTTGACCAAAAATTATTTTACTCTATATCTCGCTGTCAATTCATAAACTTTATTAAATAAAATGTGTTAAAATATAATAAACCAGAAGGAGATGGTATAATGAAAGGAGACAACTCAATAGAGAACTTAAGAAAACATATAGAGAAATGCTCTAATATTGTATTTCTTGGAGGCGCTGGAGTGTCAACAGAAAGCAATATACCGGACTTCAGGTCTTCAAGTGGCTTATACAACAAGAAAAACTATAAATATCCTCCAGAATACATGTTAAGCCATACATTTTTTGTAAATCACACTGAAGAATTTTACGAATTTTATAAGCACAACATGATATATAAAGATGCGAAACCAAACAAAGCCCATATTGCACTTGCAAAGTTAGAGAAGATGGGGAAACTAAAAGCAGTGATAACTCAAAATATAGATGGTTTGCATCAAATGGCAGGCACTCAAAATGTCTTGGAACTTCATGGTTCAATACACCGAAACTATTGCATCGATTGCAATGAAAATTATTCCCTAGATTATATATTAGAATCTCAAGGTATACCAAGATGTGAAAAATGTGGGGGAATAGTTAGGCCAGATGTAGTATTATACGAAGAAACGCTGGATACTTTCGTATTAGAAAAAAGCGTAAACTTCATTCAAAATGCAAAAATGTTAATAGTTGGAGGAACTTCTTTAAATGTATATCCTGCTGCAGGGTTAATTAGCTACTTTAGGGGGTACCCATTGGTGCTGATCAATAAAGACGAAACCCCATATGACAACAGAGCAGATTTTATTTTTAGAGAAAAAATAGGAGAAGTATTATCAAAATTAATTTAGGTGATGCAATGGAAAAAGTAGTAGAGATGTTAAAAGAATTAATAGAAGAAGATAAACTCAGCAAAGCTATATTGAGCGATAAAGAAAAAAGAAGCAATGCTAATTACAACAAAGTAAACATAAAACCTGTGACAATAAAAGGGGTAAGAAAATATCAATTTGAGTATTTTATTGACAATAAAGTAGTACATGAAAACCTCAGTGTTGAAGATTCTATAAACAAGTTTATCGACTTATTGAGATTTGATTTTAGACAAGGACTTTTTAAGACTGTAAATGGAGAAATCCAATTAATAAAGTCAAGCGAGGATAAGTTTAAAGTAAAAAAAATAAATGACAAGTCATATGAAGTGAACAGAGAACACAACAGAGAAAAAAACTATATATTAAAAGACGGAGAGAAAATAGATTTTTTAATGCTCTTAGGGGTAATGGATTCGAATGGAAAAGTATATAAGAAGAAGTATGATAAATTTAAGCAAATAAATAAATTTCTTGAAATAGTAAATGATATTTTTGAAAACTTCGATGGCAAAGAGAAATTAAAAATCGTCGACTTTGGATGTGGAAAAAGCTACTTAACTTTTGCGCTTTATTATTATCTAACTCAAATTAAAAATGTAGAAGCGGATATAGTCGGTCTAGACTTGAAAGAGGATGTTATAAACTACTGCAATCAAGTCAAAGACAATTTAAAGTATGATGGACTTAAATTTATTTGCAGCGACATAAAAGACTATAAATTCGAAGGGGATTTGGATCTTGTCGTTACATTGCACGCTTGTGATATAGCTACTGACATTGCTTTGGTAAATGCTATAAAATGGAACACAAAAGTGATATTGTCTGTTCCGTGTTGTCAGCATGAGCTTTTTGATAAAATAGATAATCCTGATTTAACGCCAATGCTTAAACATGGAATTATAAAAGAGAGGCTGAATTCTCTTCTAACAGATAGTCTAAGAGGACTGTATCTTGAAAAATATGGCTATCAAGTAAACATGATAGAGTTTATCGACATGGAGCACACACCTAAAAATATAATGATTAGAGCGATAAATCGCAAAAAAGTAGTAGATAAAAACAAGACTGAGGAAATTAATGAATTTAAAAAAATATGGAATTTGGATAAAATATTCATTGATGAATATATTAAAAAAACTTTAAATATGGAGGAAAGTTAATGGAAAAAGAGCTGGTTTTAATAATTGATTTTGGGGGACAATACAATCAATTGATAGCGAGGAGAGTTAGAGATTTAAAGGTATATTGTGAAATAGTCCCTCATACTATAAGTATAGAGCGAATAAAAGAACTAAATCCTAAAGCTATTATATTTACTGGTGGACCTAATAGCGTATATGAAGAGAAATCTCCTAAAATAAGCCAAGAGATTTTCAATCTAGACATTCCTATCTTAGGTATTTGCTATGGGGCTCAATTAATAGCATATTCCTTAGGAGGAGAAGTAAAGAAAGCTTTAGCTAGAGAGTATGGAAAAGTGGAATTAGAGATCATTGCAGAATCAAAACTATATGAAAATATTAAAAAGAAATCTGTATGTTGGATGAGCCACACTGACTATGTAGAAAGCTTACCGGAAGGATTTGTTGTTACTGCTAAAACTGATAGCTGCAAAACTGCTTCTTTTGAAAACGCAGAAAAGAAAATATATGCTGTGCAATATCACCCTGAAGTGTTGCATACTGAAGAGGGAGAAAAAATAATATCTAATTTCCTTTACAATGTAGCAAAAGTAAATGGAACATGGGAAATGAGTGCTTTTACTGAAAGCAAAATAAAAGAATTAAGAGAAAAAATAGGGAATAAGAAAGTATTATGTGCACTTTCAGGTGGAGTAGATTCATCTGTGGCAAGTGTTTTAGTAAGTAAAGCTGTTGGAAATCAGTTGACATGCATATTTGTAGATCATGGATTACTAAGAAAGGATGAAGCTAAAGAAGTCGAAGAAGCAATTGCTAAAAACTATGAATTAAATTTTATCAAAGTAGATGCTAAGGATAGATTTTTACAGAAATTAAAGGGAATCATAGATCCAGAAACAAAAAGAAAGATCATTGGTGAAGAATTTATTAGAGTGTTTGAAGAAGAAGCTAAGAAAATAGGAGAAGTGGATTTTTTAGTACAAGGTACAATTTATCCAGATGTCATAGAAAGTGGTGTTGGCGACTCAGCAGTTATAAAAAGCCACCACAATGTAGGTGGATTGCCTGAAAATGTTGACTTTAAAGAAATAATAGAGCCACTAAGGGATCTTTTTAAAGATGAAGTAAGAAAAGTTGGGCTTGAATTAGGGCTACCTCATCACTTGGTATTTAGACAACCATTTCCAGGGCCAGGACTTGCAATAAGAGTTATTGGAGAAGTAACAGAAGAAAAATTGGAAATATTAAGAGAAGCGGATGCAATTTTCAGAGATGAAATAGTAAAGTCAGGTATAGAGTCTAATATCAACCAATACTTTGCAGTACTTACAAATATAAAAAGCGTTGGAGTAATGGGAGATGGAAGAACTTATGATTATACAATCGCCTTAAGAGCAGTTCAGACTATAGACTTTATGACTGCTGAATTTGCACAAATTCCATGGGAACTATTGGGGCATATTTCCTCTAGAATTGTAAATGAAGTAGATCATGTAAATAGAATAGTATATGATATCACTAATAAACCACCAGCAACTATCGAGTGGGAATAATTGAATATTAGCTTATATTGCTCACACTGGCAGGTAGTCTTTTGACTACCTGCCATTTTCACCATTATCTTAATTATCATTGTAATTTTTCTTCTTATCATAAGTCGATACCTTGAAAGAAACATCGTTTTATGATAAAATATGTCCAAACTACATTTCTGCGTTCATAAACAAAAACGATGAGGAGGAAAAATTATGACAAATGATTTACAGCCCTTTGCAGTATGGACTTTTATAACGGAATGCCCCGTCCCCAATGATGTTTCATCCCTGCTCGTTTCTGGCGAAACTCCCGTTTGTGCATATAAAACTATCCGAGATGTTGCCGTTTTTACAAATAAAAGCCTGATTGTTCGAGACGCCGAGGGCTTAACCGGCAAAAAAGTGGAAATGTACACACTTCCCTATTCATCCATCGTTATGTATTCTACAGAAAATGCTGGTAAAATCCTTGACTGGAATGCCGAAGTTGAAATGTGGACAAAAGCTGGCAAAATAAAGATCAATCTTCAAAAAGGCGTAGATATTCGTGCATTGGATAAAGTTCTTGCAACATATATTCTTGGTTAATTATACCCACCATTAATCAGTAATACGAATTATAATTTATCACCGCTGATAAGATTTTGATAAGCATCCATCGTATAGCTATGATAATATGGATAATCAAAATAATCAGAAGCGTAGGTGTAATATTACCTAAACAAAGTTGTTTAAGCCATAAGACCCTACAACGAGTGGGAGTAGATGCTGAATCGCTCGAAACTAACTTTTTAGCTAAGTTTTGAGCGATTTTTTTAGTTTGATTGCCATGGCATATGTTTAAAGTACAAGTCTAAATATTATATATCCATTCCACCATATCTCTTACCGTTTCCTCTATATCTCTAACTGTATAGTGAAATTCTTGTTTTGCTTTATCATTTGAAAAGAGGCTATTTCCTGACAAGGTGGTAAGGGAATATGATGTATATAGGGGTCTTTTATCTCGGATATGTGAATAAACACTGACAAAAGGAACAACTAACTTTGCACTCCAAATAGGTATAGCGGGGATAGGTTTACGATCGCAATATTTCCCGGCTATCTTCAGCAAATCTTTTAATTTGAGATTAGTGCCACTTAGTATATAACTCTGCCCACTTTTACCATATTCTGCTGCAAGGATACACCCTAAAGCTACATCTCGCACATCGACAAAATCATATCCACCAATTACACATGCAGGAAGTTTACCATGCATGTACTCAGAAATCATCTGAATTAGGTGATTTCCACCATCATCATATGGTCCAATAATTCCAGAAGGCAATACAATTACAGCATTTAATCCTTT
>NZ_JCANTN010000046.1:0-9360 GCF_059568515.1 Soehngenia saccharolytica DSM 12858
AGCTTGTCAATTTTAATTTTTTGATATTTGGGGCTGTGAGAATCATCAAAAGCCAATTGCTTGAGAGGAATATACTTTGCGATAAATAAAGTTAATTCATAAATTTGATTAATTAAGTATTGATTATATATAAGTAAATAGGATATAATTTGAGACATAACAATGACCAACCTTTCTTTTCTTTAGAATTTGTTGTGTACCAACTCAAATTATAACAGAAAAAGGGGGGTCATTGTTTTTTATTTTATAAAAATGATGTAACCCTTAATAATATAAGGTTTTAAATAAAAAAAAGGAGTGTCTTATTGCCACTACCGGATAAAATTTGGGGGTGATAATATGAATGTCGAAAGGGCAATTGAAATATCATATCAATTGTATGATGGGAAATTAGAAGAGAATGGAGTTCCGTTTATTTCCCACCCTATAGACATAGCCCTTAAGATGAGGACTAATGAAGCTAAAATCGCAGCATTATTTCATGATGCATTGGAAGAAGGAAGACTTTCAATAGACGATTTAGTAAAAAATGGATTTTCAGAAGAAACAATTGAAATATGTAAAGCTCTGTATAAAAAAGATGAGGAAAATTACTTAGACTATATTAAAAAAGTAAAAACAAATAGTATTGCGAGAAGAATTAAGATGGAAGATATTATGTACAATATAAAAAAGGGAGAAAAGACTTTAGGCAGCGAAAAATATAAACTCTTTAGAGAAGCTTATGAAGAGTTAATTACAGATTAAGAGGTGTATGCATGGAACTGAGGATAATTTTTCAATCAGAAGATGACATTATATTGCCAACTCATTACAACCACATACTTCAAGGATTTATTTACAACAACATAAATGCCGATTTAGCTGAGTTTTTACACGAGAAAGGCTATATCCTAAAGAGCAGGAATTTTAAGCTTTTCACATATTCAAATATATTGACAAAAGGACAAGTGAAAAACTCAAAATTGTTTTTTGGAAAGACTGTCGAATGGGTCGTGAAATCTCCTATACCAGAATTCATAAATTCATTTGGCACATATATATTGCAAAAGGACGATTTAAGACTAGGAAACAACAAAGTAACAATAAATCGTACTCTATTAAGCAAGCAAAAAGTTGAGTGTGAAGAAATAGAAGTTAAAACTCTATCTCCTATAGTAGCATACTCAACTTTTGCTAAAGAAAATGGTAGTAAGTATACTTGCTATTTTTCACCACACGAAAACGATTTCCCTAGGATTATCAGAGAGAATATCATAAAAAAATACACGGCATTTTATGGTGACTTGGGAGAAGATGTAGAATTTATAATTCAACCAATATCCAATGTAAACTTAAACATAGTCTACTATAAAGATTTTTTGATAAAGGGGTATTCAGGAAAATACAAAATAAGTGGTGATAAAAGACTTCTTGAATTAGCATTAGATGCAGGAGTAGGCAGCAAAAACTCACAGGGGTTTGGGTGCGTAGAAAAGATATAGAAAGGGGGGTAAGAGATGCTTGAAGGTATAATGCAATTGGGTGAAGCTGTATATAAAAAAGGGGACATATCTAATTATTTAAAAAAAGTAGAACCTATGAATGGGAAAAAGAATAAGTATATCATAAAAATTGACTTTGACTTAGATAACAAAATAATTAAAGTTGATGCTTTAACTCAAATGAGCAAAGATAGCTACAAAGACTATAATTATGTGGGAAGTGCAAAATCATCAGGAGAGGCTCAATGGCTACTTACATCTACTGGACTTAATTATCATTTGTCTGAAACTATATATAATATATTAAAATTAGATATACTTCCAAGCAAAAAAGAAGAATTGAATGAAGTATTGAAGCTATTTTTTATAGAACTTCCTAACGAGAAAGAAAAATACAAGTATTTATTAGACATTACTAAGATTGATTCAATTGGAGATGTGAATATTTCATATGATGAAAAAGATGGCAAGTCAACATTAGCAGAAATTGTAAAGATATTCAATGAATACTTAAAGAGAGAATTTAACATCACAAAAGATCAAGTTGGGTTGGTGACAATTTGTTTAAATGGAGAATTGTTAGCAAATGACGAAGAATATATAAAAAAAGTAATTGAATACAAGTCAGGAGCAACTGCTAAAAAACAAGAAAAGGGAGTATGTGCATATTGCGAGTCAAAAAATGATTTGGTTTCAGATTTAAATGCAGAAATCAAATTTTATACTACAAATCAAGTAATATTTGCAAGTGGATTTAATAGAAACAACTATTACAAAAATTTACAGTTGTGTAGCAGTTGTAGAGACACTTATTTAACTGGAGAAAAATATTTGCAAAACAACTTGTCTACCAAATTTAATGCTTTTTATGTTTATATAATTCCTCAATTCATATATGGAGTACCAATGAATAAACGTGATTTAGACGACTTCTCTAAAAAAATCAAAGATTCGTTTAACACAGTTACTACGATAAAAAATATTGATGAGGCTAGAAGGAATATCAAAGACAGCCTCACTATTACAAACAGCAACAGTTATTTTCTGTTAAACTTTCTATTCTACAGGAGTGCACAGGCATCTACCAAAGTACAAAGCTATATTAAAGATGTAGATCCATCTATTTTTGATAAAATAAATAGCGCTACTATAAAAACTATCGAATTAACTGAAAAAATGCTTCCAAACAGCATATATGTAAAAAGTGTAAATCTTGGGACTGTATATTATATGACACCAGTTAAACTAACCAATGGTAATCCAACTCGATACAAAGAGGTGCTTCAAAACTATGATGCCATATTGACGAGTAGAAGGCTAAACAGAAGGAAAATAATTCATTCTATTGTAGATTGCAGTGCCATAATAAGGCTAGAAAAAGATGGTTATAACTTGAATCCTCAGTGGGACAAGCTTGAAGATTATATTTTCCGCGCAAATATGTATATTAAGTTTTTAGAGTATTTGGGCAATATAAAGGGGGGAACTTATTTGGATACTAGTGAAATGATAATAAAAGACTATTATAAAGATTATATCAAAGAGATGAATTACAACGAAGAACAGACAGCGCTTTTCTTATTGGGGGTTCTTGTAGGGAAAATTGGCAATAAACAATACAAACAATTAGGTGCTGGGAATGATGGAAGAAAGCCAATTTTAAATAAGATCAATTATAACGGTATAGATCAAAGAAAATTAGAAAGACTTGCAAATGATGTGTTCGCTAAATTGAATCAACTTAAAATTAGACAATATAACGAAGATATATACTATGAAATGAAAAAATTATTAGATAAAAACATTAACTCTTGGGGGTTGGACAAGGAAGAAAATTTATTTTATCTATTATCCGGTTACTCATTTGAAACTATACAGGCAATGAATGCAAATAAGAACGATACTAAGGAGGATGTGGAAGATGAACAATAGTGAAATTTTATATTTATATGATGCAAAGTTGACAAATCCAAATGGTGACCCAGATGAAGAAAACAGACCACGTATGGACTATGATAGAAGCATAAACTTAGTTTCCGATTTAAGGCTAAAAAGATATATTAGAGATTATATGATATTAAATGGCGAAGACATATTTGTAACTGGCGTAAATGGAGAGCCAGTAACAGCAGATAAAAGAATAAGCGAACTTCCAGACAAATCGGAAGATTGGATACTCTCAAACTGGAGAGATGTTCGCTTGTTTGGTGCAACTATGACGGTAAAGAAGGATAATAGGACTTATATTGGACCAGTACAATTTAATTGGGGATACTCTTTAAATGAAGTAGAATTGCTTGAAGCAAGCATCACTTCACACTTTTCTTCGTCAGAATCTGCAACGCAAGGGACCATTGGTAAAGATTTTAGAGTTAAATATTCACTCATATCTTTCTTTGGTGTAATAAGTGGAAACAGAGCAGAAAAAACGAGATTGACTGAAGAGGATGTTAAATTTTTAGACAAAGCCATGAAGTATGCTATCCCAAATTTAGCAACTCGTTCAAAAATAGGACAATATCCTAGGCTGTATCTGAGAGTTGAGTATATTGACAATAAGACAATGCTTGGCGATTTTAGAGACTTGATAACCTTGAACATAAATGAGAATTTTAAAGATGTGAGAAGCATAAAAGACACTAGAGACATAAGAGATATTGAAGAATGCGAACTTGATATAACAAAGTTAGTTGAAAAATTAGAAAAAGAAAGAAGCAGAATAAATAAAATATATTATTTCCATGACGATAATTTGGAATTAACAGTTAACGGAGAAAAAGCAAGGGATCTTAAGGAGGTTCTATCCCAATTCAACCTAATCGAAATAGAGTAGGTGAGGCTATGAGAATTTTAAAATTTAAAATCAAAGGCAAGTTTGCTCATTTTAGGAAAATATACACAAATTCATCTTCACTCACATATGGCATACCTCCAAGAACTACATTAGTAGGCATGATAGCCGCAATACTAGGCATGGAAAGAGACTCATATTATGATACGTTTGATGAAAAAAATTTCATAATAGGTCTAAAAAAACAAAATAGTACCAAAAAAATCATGCAGACATTAAACTATTTTAAAGCAACTACTATAAATGAGGTTATATTCCCCAAGCAACATACTCAAATACCATTTGAGATATTGGTTAGTGAAAGTGGAGAAAGTATTGAGTATGAAGTATATTTATCTTTAAGTGATAGCAATTTATTTGAAGAAGTAAGTAATAGAATAATGAAAAAAGACTTTTATTATCTCCCGTATTTAGGGGTCGCTCCATTTAATTGCGATTTAGAATATTTGGGAATCTATGAAGGAGAACTTGCTAACGTTGACGAATTTGTTCAAGTCGAAACAGTAGTAGATTTAGGACAGATAAAGGAATTTAAACTAGATGATTTTGAAGGCAAACTATCAAGAGAAAGAATGCCTTCCCAACTTACAAATGAAAGAGTTCTGAAGGAAATTAAAACATATATTTACGAAGATGAAGGTAAACCCTTATATGTAAAGTTAGAAGGGGAAGCGATTAAGCTTCAAACAGGAGAAATAATTACGATAATGTGAGGTGTGCTATGGAATTTTATTCACATCCAGATAAATTGCTAACTGAGCATCTATTAGAAGTTAAGAATAAGGGGATAGATCTTTTACCAGAAGAATACAAAGAAGTATACAGTATAATAGCACTAACTCATGATTTTGGTAAATATACAAGTTTTTTTCAAGACCATCTATTAAGAAATGTAAAATCAAATAATTTATCAAGCCATGGGTTTATATCAGCATTGTTTGGTGCGTATGTTGCATTAGATAGATTAGAGGAAGAGTGCTATCTTCCTCTTATCTCTTATAATGTGATACTTCATCACCATGGGAATTTAGAAAACATGAAAAACAATTTACCACGAGAAATAAAGGTTCTAAAAGACGAAGATTACGGAGAACTGTGGACGAAAGTAAAAGTTGCCAAGGAACAGATAGAAAATTTAAAGGAAAACAAAGTTGCTATCTATCAAGACTTAACAAAACTTGGTATAGAAAATCATTTTTCTATGTTTATAGAAGATGATTCAGCTATAAAAGAAACATTAGTAAAATTAAAAAAAATAAACTATTTTTTTGAAAAAGAGCCAGATTTAACAAAATATTATTTTTTGCATCAGATTCTTTATTCTACATTAATATATTCCGATAAGCTTAGTGCTGCAAAAATTGGTGAAAATGGTTTGCCTAAAATAGAATTCGAAGAAGTTGACAAAAGCAAAAGGAATTTATTCCCAACTTCTAAGAAAGAAATTGATAGAATTAGAGATGAAGTATACAACAAAGTTATTAACAACATAGAAAAATACAGCAATGAATATAAAATATTTACAGTTACATCTCCTACCGGAACGGGCAAAACATACGCTGGATTTTTAGGAGCATTAAAGCTACGAGATAAACTTGGACTTAAGGGTAAAATCATATATTCACTACCTTTCACATCAATTATTGACCAAAACTATGATTCTCTAGAGAGGTTACTTACTAGTATAGATGATTTTGATGAAAATAAAAGTAAGTATATAATAAAACATCACTATCTAACTAATAGAGAATATCAAACACAAGACTCTGACTATTCAAATGCACAAGCAGAATTACTATTAGAAACATGGCAGTCGGATATTGTGGTTACAACATTTGTACAATTATTTCAAACTCTCATCGGAAATAGAAATAGAATGATAAAAAAATTAATATCTTTTAGAGATTCTGTTATTATAATAGATGAATTGCAAAGTATAGATGTAAAATACTTAAAGCTCATTGATTATGTATTAAGAAACGCAGTAGAAAATTTAAATATAAGAATAATACTAATGACAGCAACAAAACCTTTGATATTAACTGATGCAATTGAGCTATTAGATGACAATGAAAAACTATATTCATATTTTGACAGAACTAAACTTATACCTAAGTTAGATAAGATAACAATTGATGAATTTGTAGAAGAATTTATGAATAATATTGAAGACAAATCATATATGATAGTTGTAAACACTATATCTGAGTCGTTACAGATATTCAATAAAATAAAAGATTTGGATAGAAAAGTATATTATTTGTCAACTAATTTAATCCCTAAACATAGAAGGAATATAATAAAAAAAGTTAAAGAGGAATTAGAAAAAGGAGAAAATATTATTTTGGTTTCAACACAAGTTGTTGAGGCTGGGGTTGACTTAGACTTTGATGTGGCAATTAGAGACATGGCTCCTCTGGATTCTATAATACAAGTAGCTGGAAGATGCAATAGAAATGCTTTAAATCAAAAAGGCGAGGTCTATATTTATAGATTCATCGATGAAAATGGTAGAGAATTCAGTAGTTTTATCTATTCTGAAGTTTTAATAAATATAACAAAAGATATATTAAAAGATTTTACATGTATTGATGAAAAGAACTATTATGAACTAATTTATAAATACTATACTTTAGTAATGGACAAAATAAATAAAGATAGATCAACTGATTTAATAGATTCAATAAAAAAACTTAATTTCGATGATGGCAAGAATTCCATTTCCAGTTTTTCGTTAATTGAGAATAAACCTATATATCAAGAAGTTTTAGTTTTATATGACGATGATATTGAACAAGCCTTTGAAAAGTTTAAGAATCTTAAGAACTATAAAGACTATGAAACTAAAAGGAATGAATATTTAAAGATAATACCAACCATAAAAGAATATATACTTTCGGTACCTACAAAATATGTAAAAGAATTTCAAATAGATAACAATTTATGCATCATTCCCCAAATAGCCATAGATGATTATTATGATATTGTAACAGGTTTAAGAAGAGAATATGACAATAATGCCTTAATACTGTAGGTGATTAATATGAGTGACAATGATTTAATTACTGAAACTATTGAAGTTAATGGTACGCTGATTTGGTATATGAATATATGTAAAAGACAGGTTTGGCTTATGTCTCATGGCATTGTACCTGACCAAGAAAATGATTTTTTGTTCTTAGGAAAGTTTTTACATGAAAATAGTTATAAAAGAGAACATAAAGAAGTTAATTTTGAAAATTTAAAATTTGATTTAATTGATTCGAATGATGGTAATATAGTAATAGGCGAAGTTAAAAAATCTTCATCAGCAATCGAAAGCGCAGAATTGCAATTAAAATATTATCTTTATAGACTAAGAAAACATGGATACAATGTAAAAGGAGTATTAAGTTTTCCATCTGAAAGAAAGAGAGTAAAGGTTGAATTGACAGAAGAGGATTATAGAATGATAGAAGAATTAGAGCTAGAAGTTAAAAATTTAATTTCTGAGCGAAAACCTCCTAAAGCAATTAAGATAAAAAGATGTAAAAATTGTGCATATGCAGAACAGTGTTGGGCATAAGGAGAGAGAAAAATGAAAAAGAGAGTTTTTGTTTTCAATGATGGAGAATTAGCTAGAAAGGATAATACCGTTTACTTTGAAACAGAAGAAGGGAAAAAGTACTTGCCTATAGAAGACATAAGTGAGATATATGTTTTTGGGGAAATAACAGTAACAAAAAAATTATTAGAATATCTGAGCCAAAAAGAAATATTGGTTCACTTTTTCAACTACTATGGGTATTATACAGGAACATATTATCCAAGAGAGCATTTGAATTCAGGATATATGATAGTTAAACAGGCTGAACACTATATTGATGAAACCAAGAGGCTATATTTAGCAAAGAAGTTTGTTGAAGGAAGCGCAAAGAACATTCTTGCAGTAGTAAGATATTACAAAAATAGGGGAAAGAATTTATCTACCCTTGCAAATGCAATCAATGAGTTATACAACGAAATTTTTTATTCAGAAAACATTAATTCACTTATGGGCATTGAAGGAAACATAAGACAATTGTATTATGAAGAATTTGACACCATAATTGATGACGAAGACTTCATGTTTGAAAAAAGGACGAAACAACCACCTAAAAACTATCTAAATTCATTAATTAGTTTTGGCAATTCCCTATTATATGTTTTAATTTTATCAGAAATATATAAAACGCATTTAGATCCAAGAATTGGTTACCTCCATACCAGCAACTACAGACATTTTTCTTTAAACCTGGACGTTTCAGAAATTTTCAAACCGATCATAGTTGATAGAGTAATTTTTACTTTAATAGGCAAAGGGATGATTAAGACTGATGATTTTGATGATGACTTAGATGGAATTCTGCTAAATGAAAAGGGTAGGAAAAAGTTTATAGAAGAATACGATAAGAAACTGCAATCTACTATCATGCATAGAGAATTAGGAAGGAATGTTTCGTACAATAGATTAATAAGGCTGGAACTTTATAAGATAGAAAAACATTTTATGGATGAGGAAGAATATGATCCTTTCATATCAAGATGGTGACGTATGTTTGTTATATTAGTCTACGATATCGAAGAAAAAAGAGTGGCAAAAGTCTTAAAAACTTGCAGAAAGTACTTATATTGGGTACAAAATTCAGTTTTCGAAGGAGAAATATCTGAAGCGAAACTAACAGCATTAAAAACAGAATTATTAAAAATAATTAATAAAGAAAAGGATTCAGTAATAATATATACTTTCAGAACAACCAAATACTCTAACATAGAAATAATGGGACTTAAAAAAGGCGGACAAGATTTATTTATATAATTTGTCGTCGATGTTCAATAGTGCAAAAACCCCTGGAGATCGACGACAAATATAAATATATAAAACCTCATAATATGGACATTTTCAATAAATTGGTTATTTATCTATATGTTGACATTATAATCAACATATAGTAATATCAATATATCGACGGGTATTTAGTCTACCTATAAGGAATTGAAACTAAA
>NZ_JCANTN010000047.1:0-9167 GCF_059568515.1 Soehngenia saccharolytica DSM 12858
CGCAGTTTATCCAAAAGCAGAGATTCAAAAATGCATAATTCATCAGATTAGAAATTCTACAAGATATGTAAATTACAAGGATATACGTGAATTAATGAAAGACTTAAAGACAGTGTATAAAGCAAACACTGAAGAAACAGCATTAATACAACTAGGGTACTTTGAAGATAAATGGGGCAAAAAATATCCTAGTTGTATAGCAAGTTGGCGGAATAACTGGGCTGAATTATCAACATTTTTTAAATATCCACCAGAAATTAGAAAGCTGATGTATACAACAAATACCATAGAAAATTTTAATAGCAACTAAGAAAAGTAACAAAGGATAAGACAATATTTCCTACAGATTTTTCTTTAGAAAAGAGCCTTTATTTAGCAATGGTAAATGCCACATCTAAGTGGACATCAAGGATGAGGGGTTGGGATCAAATACTAGCTCAATTAAATATATTCTTTGAAGATATCTTAAATAAATAGCCTAAAAAAGAAATAAGATGTGGATTTGATGGATAATTGCTATGCAATTAACCACAAGCTCCACATCTACTGCTACTACTAATTTAGTATATTTCATTAAAAAGCTAAAGAACTTGACAGCTTAGCTTTGCTATGTAAAAATATACTAAACGTAATAAATAAATTTTTGATTTTTACGAAATCTAATCAACTTAATTTTAATCTAAAAATAGTTTTAAATTTAGTCAAATTCCTTAATCTGGAATGATGAAACACAAACTATTTCACACTACCCAGGAAAAAAACATGACATAGCGCTGGATAAGCTTAGTGTCAAGGAATATGAAGACCCTTTTAAGGGGTTAGTAAGTAATACTAATGTTCTTTTAGGCGCTGGCCGGTAACAGAGGCTTATAGCCTCAGAGCAAACCACCCGTTAGACGGGTGGTCATTGCAATTATCATAGAATATTTATATAAATGATTTGATATTGCAATTTAGGATATTTTTATATA
Organism: Soehngenia saccharolytica DSM 12858; assembly: GCF_059568515.1. NCBI lineage: Bacteria > Bacillati > Bacillota > Tissierellia > Tissierellales > Tissierellaceae > Soehngenia > Soehngenia saccharolytica. Next base: position 972 of record NZ_JCANTN010000047.1, read on the forward strand.
CAATTATGTCAGCGTAATACTATTATACGCAAATATGATTAAGGAGGGAAAAATCAATGGTTAAATTAATTGAAAAATCAACTATTAACGGGGACAAGTGTCCTCAAAGAAGTAGAATTAATTAAAAAATAAGATAGGTTGACCCATAAGTTCATGTAATGCTAATATTTGCAGAGGCGATTATAAAGTGTTTTTCCAATTAAGGGTTAAGATTACTTTTTATAAGACTCGTGTGCTTAGGTATCGCCATACTTATTAAACAAAAACTGGCTTTTGAGTCACCTATCTTATTTTAAAAAATTTTAGATGTTCTATTTTGCAAATTCTATTGTACAGTATTTTTATTATAAATAAAATTTTTGCAAAATAATAAATAATAATTTAAGTTAAAGTATAACTCTTTTTAAATAATTTTATATTATTTTAAGCAACTTAATAATATGTCAAATAAAATGAAAATAATATTAAAAAATGCTAAAAATTTGCATAGTAAAACACTTTATGTAAAATAGATTATTATAAAGAAATAAATTATATAAAGAAATAAATTATTCGATTTGACCGTTTCGCTGGAATGGAGTTTATTTTCTGAGAAAAAACTCAAAAAATAAACTAATAAATTTACTTATATTTTGTGCAAGTGGTCTTTTGTGTTTATGAGTATTTGTTTTATCGTATTTAGCTTGATGAAATTTTTAAGAAATTGAATCATGATGGATAACGCTACTTGCAGTTTAAAATAAATATATTACATATTTATTCCAGTTTATTCTAGCATTATCAGATGAAAAAGGCATTGACTAGTTCCCAAAATGCTTTTTTAATAGCTTAATCAACAACTTTTATTTCTTTTTAAAAAGTCTTAATGACATTAAAAGAATAAACAATTGAAACATTGATATGATCATATAATCCTTTAATTAGGCAAAAAGAATCTCAAGAAACATTTTTAAAAGAATATTTGTTTATAATAGAAGAATTATTCAAGGCAATTCTTGCCATTTTCAACTAAAAAAGAAGATAAGTATTCTAAAATATGAATAAACAATATTATCAAGAGTTAAAAATTTATATAAAGCAACATTAGAGTATATTAAGCCTAATGGTGTTAGTATATAAGTGTGGGCACGAAAAGTTTAACACGTTAAAATAGGTTGTGAGAAAGGTATGTTAAATAATGTCCAAAACAGTATCCGGTATACGTATGATTTTAAGAAACAAATTATTGATCTGTACAACTCTAGCCAGCTTATCTTAGAACGGAGCCGTGAGATGGTTTAGTAATGGTAACTATTTATAAGTGGATTAAACAGCATTTTGCAGTAAAAAAATAGCTAAAAATAAGGAAATTACATCCAAGGAATTTCAAGCGATGCAAAAATGTATTGTTGAACTTAAAATGTAGAATGAAATATTTAAAAAAGCTACTGCCATATTCGTAAGAAAATGATAAATGAAATCATTGTATTTATCGAAAATACAAGTCAAAATATACTGTCAAACTTATATGCAAGGCTCTAAATTTCCCTAGAAGTACCTATTACAAGGCCTTAGTTCATGTATCTTCAAAATGTCGAAAAGAGGCCAACAAATTTTAAGGAGAGATAAGAAACAATGGATGGATGGACATATCTTGCCTTTGTCTAGTAGAAAGATCATAGGTTACGCTTATGGAACTTCTATGACTGCAGGTTTAACTATAAAAGCAGTGGAAAATGCATGTTTAAATGTTGTTAGCACGGAAGGGATTATTCTACATAGCGATTTAGGTTCACAGTACACTGGCAATGAGTTTGAAAGTTTTCTTGCTTCAAATGGTATAAGTACATTCTTTTAATAGGAAAGGAAACCCATATGATAATGCTTGCATTGAATCTTTTCATTTGTATTAAAAAGGGAAGAAATTAATCATCATAAATACTATGATTTCAATGTTGCTCTTAAGGCATTATTTGAATATAAAAATCCTGGTATAACAGAAAAAGGATTCATAGTTCTATTGATTATATGACCCCACAAGCAGTATATGAAGCTGCTAGTGTAGTGTCGTTAAAGTTAAACTTTTGTCTATAAGTTTTTGATACGAGTCCAACAAGTATATAGGATATAATTTGAGATATAACAATGACCAACCTTCTTTAGAATTTGTTGTGTGTCAATTCAAATTATAACAGCAGATAGTTGTAAAATGTAATTTCAAAGTTATCAACAGATAACAAATTTTAAAAAAATAAAATAACAAGATATACACGAAAAAGAGCATCACAAAATAAAGGCATAATTTAAACCTTTTGAAAAAGCTATAAATTTTTAAAATTAAGCAATCAATGATTTGATAGCTAGTGGTGTTTCTGAATTATTAGTTCTATACATTAGGAAAAAAGCAATTAATTGTGATATACAAGCAAGCAGGATATCTGATTTTAAAGATGTAGTATTTCTAACCTTTGAAGATAATAATTGCATAAAATTCTTAATTTAAGAAATTGAACGTTCAATGATTGCTCTTAGCTTATATAAGAGTTACCATTTTAAACTATCCCTAGGCATAGATGTGTTAAATCTAAAGTCATGATTAGCAGTGATTTGCTTTATTCTACCACATTTAGATGGAGTACATGGTTTATCACATTCTAATATATATTAAGTTTTTCCTTTGATTCTAGTTTTCTTAGCCTTAGGACAGATATATTTAATTCTGTCTGAACGTCCTTTTTCACGGGTAATACCATCGTAAACCATAGGTAATGAAGAATCATAGGGATAAAGTGATACACCTACTTCATTAAATCCAGGTTGAGGCAAAGACTGTTCATTACGAGGATTAAGTCTAATAATTGGCATGATATTCTTCTGGTGAAGATAAGCATAGTTATCAACTACATCAAAACCAGAGTCACCTAGAAAGTAATTATATGTGAAATTAGGATGAAATTGAAAATATGTCTCCAGAGTAGGAATTAATGATTTAGAATCATAAGAATGCTTAGTTTCCTGAGGATATTAATCTAATTCCAGGTTATTAATAGAATCGAAGAAATTAACGTTTCTAATTACATCTAGACCATTGGTAGTAAAGATGCACTTTTGAAAATAGCCAAAATGCCCATTTAGATAAGCAAGCTTCACATCATTATTTGAGGATGCTGTTTTAGGCATTTGACTTTGGACATATTTTTCTGGATCAAAGGTAGAATCGAGATTATCCTTAGCAAGAATCTTAGTTTAAGTCTTGGATCTATGAAGGATAGACTGATAAAATTTAGTATCATTCTCAGCAACATAAGCTTCAAATTCAGTAGTATCAGAAACTAGGATAGAAGATAGAAAAGGATTGATTTTCTTAGATATATCTTCAGTTTTGTCAACCAGATTATGAAAAAGGTCATTAAAATCATCTAGATATTCTGACTTAAACCTAGAAAATTGCGATTTATGAGGCACTCTTAAGAAACCACAAAACTTACGAATATTAGGAGATATAGATAAAAAAGTAATTAAAAGATCAATAGAAGGAATCGATAAAATATTTTTAAGTATAAAAGCATTTAACATAGATTCAAGTGAAAAATCTCTTTTAGAACCTAATTTAGAATAATAATTTTGATAAAAAGAAAAAGGGATAAAATCACTTATATTAATAAATTCATCAAGTAAAGTTAGTAAAGTTTCTTGATTTTGATTATAGAACTTATCAAAGTCTTTGGAAACATCACAAAAGTTTAATTGTCTAGCTGAAACTGGCATAGGATTCTCCTTTCATCATTTGTTTTGAGTTATACACATCTTGTCAATGATTATATACCCAAAACGGAGGAATCCAAGCCATTTTTATAAATAAAAGGCAGTGTTTATGCGGGTTTCAGGATTGTGCAACTAGTTATTATAACAGAAAAAGGGGGTCATTGTTTTTTATTCTATAAAAACTCTGAAACCCTTGATAATATAAAGGTTTTAATAAAAAAATAGGAGTGCCTTATTGACACTACCCGATTTAAAGAGGAGATAAATATATGAAAACTTCAATATTTAAATATTATAATGGTTCAAAATCAATTCTTATAAAAAATCTGAAAAACTTTTGTATTATAGAAGTTGATAAAAATTTTTTGAATTTAGATAAGCAAGAAACTATTATTACAAATGAAAATTTAAAAAAGTTGAATTCTTTAGATTTTTTTGAGACAATTAATCAAAATGAAGAAATTTTAGATTTTGTTATAGTTACTAATACTGATTGTAATCTTAAGTGTTCTTATTGTTATGAGTCTGGAATTAAAAAATATGAAAAAATAAATATTAATGATGAACAAATATTTAATTTTATTCAATATAATATATCTAAATATCCATCGAAAAATGTTTCTGTGGAGTTTACTGGCGGAGAACCAATAAATAATTTTGAATATATATATAAATTAGTTAATTTACTTAAAATTAACTTTCCTGATAGAAAATTTAAATATTCTATTATAACAAATGGGACTTTAATTGAAAAAGAACATTTAAATTTCTTTGATTTAAATAACTTTAGTATGCAACTTTCTCTTGACGGGTCAAAAAAATTCCACAATAATGAAAGAAAAGGCAAAGATTTTTTTAATACATATGATTTAATCTTAAATAATATAAAATTAATTTTAAGGGAATTTAGTTCAATTAATTTATCGGTGAGAATTAATGTTAGTAATAAAAATTCAGATTCAATTATCAATTTGATTGAGGAATTAAATAATGCTATAATTCCGGTTTATAGAAGTAAATTTTTCTTATACTTTGATTTTGTAGATGTTCCTCAAAAGGATGTAAATTACATTGTTGAAAATGAAAAATATGATTTGTTAATGAAATTGTATTTTAGTTTATATAAAAGTGGTTTTGAGTTAAGTGGAGAATATGTAATTGGTGGAAATTGTATGATTAAAAATAATAATTCTGTTACAATTTTACCTAATGGAGATTTAATAAAATGTTATTCTCTTGTTGATAACGAAAACTATGTAGAAAATAAACTATCTGAAAATTGTAAAATAGATATAGCAGATATAAACCCATTAGTTACTATATGTAATAATTATGGTTGTAGTATGTATTATTTATGTAAAGGTGGTTGCCCTTATAAAGAATATGTAAAAATCGGTAGTTTAAATAAATATTGTAATCCTAAGCTAATAGAAATGGTAAATAAAATATTGTTTGTTTTTAAATTAAATAACTATGGTTTATTGAGTAAAAATATAGATTCTATTGATGATTTGATTGAGGAGTATAATAATGTTCAAATTCATAAGATTTGTTTCTAAAAAGACACTAAATACATACATATTTATTAAAGCTGTATTGAAAGTTTACTATTTAATTGCTCCATTGATTACAATGAAGTTTATTGACAGTGTTATGCAAAAGGATCTTGAAAAACTAAAGTTTTTTGCTTTGTTAAACATATCTATTTTTTTAGTGGGGCAATATTTAGATTATTTATTAGATGTTTTTATGGGAAAAGCTTATAGTGAAAGCTACATCAATATTTTTAAAGAAATAAATTGTAATCTTGAGAATTACAATTTAATAACTGAAAAATTAGATGAAGAAAAAATCAATCAAGAAATAGGACAAAATTTTGAACTGATCAAGCCTTTTATCTTTGAATATCCAATAAATATAGTATTTTCTGTAATTACCATAATTTTGATTTTTTTAATTTCATTCCAATTGTCTCCTTTAATTGCAGTGTTGATGATAATAGTAGTTCCAGTGTCTGCTTACATATCGTATAAATATGGACGAATCATTTCAAATTATGCATCAGATCATCTAGAAGATATGGAAGAGGTTAAAGGGTACATGGTTGATCAATATAAGCTTACAAAAGAAGAGCGGTTCTTAAATGTTAAGCAACTGACACCTTTGGATAAATTTTTCAATAGATTTTCAAATAATTTATTAAAAAAAACGAAGGCGGAAGCCTTTATAAATAATATATTGATTTATGGGATGCTAAACGCTGCAATATTGGCAACAGGAATCTTATCTGGTTGGCTTGTATTCATTGATAAAATAACTATTGGAGTGTTTACTGCTTTTCAAATTTACATTTCTCAGTTTTGGACTCCCATCGAATTTCTATTTGAAGCTAGAAGTAATTATTTATCCGTAAAACCTGCCATAAATAATTTTCAAGAGTTTTTAAATCTATCTAAAATTGAACTATTCGACGAAAAAATTAACAATATAAAATTATTTAATTACGTTGGCTTGGATGAAAATGGAGTTGAACTTCATAATCCATTAACATTAAATTTGGAGCGCAATACTTTAAATGTGATAATGGGCGATAATGGTGTAGGGAAAACTACATTAATAGAAGGAATACTAAATATAACGGATAGATATGAAGGTAAAATTTTAATAAACGATAAATCACCTGAAAAATTATCAAATGATATAGTATACATACCTGGCAATTCTTATATAAGTAAATATGGAATACTCAAAAATAGATATAATGGATCTTTGGGACAGAAAAAATTAGCACAAATAGAGTTAGCACTAAAAACAGACAAATCGGTTTATATTTTTGATGAACCTACAAATTATTTAGATGTTAACAACAAAATCATAGTTTTAAATAAAATCAAGGATTTATTATCAATGAATAAAATTGTCATTATTGTCACTCACGATGAATTAATAACTAAAAATGATAATATTAATTTAATAAAAATAGGTGCAAAGAGATAGATTTCAATCATGAAGCTGTATATATTAAAATTATTGAAATAGTATTTGATGGTATTGAGTAGGTGTTAATATGATAATATTAGAAAATTTATCAATAGTATTAAATAACAAAAATAGAGAAATTCTCTCTAATTTAATTTCTCAATAAATTCTAATAAAAAGGTTGCATTAATTGGTGAAGAAGGAAATGGAAAATCGACGCTTTTAAAAACTATTTCAAATCCGATTCTATTTGACTATAATTTATATTTTGAACTTTTAAGTTTATTACAATTACCTTTGGAGATTATAGAAGGAAATAGCAGTGTTCATAATTTTTCTGGTGGAGAAAAAATAAAGTATGCTCTTTTATTAGAACTAATGAAAAATCCTACAATTCTCATACTTGATGAACCAACGAATGATCTTGATATTGAATCGGTTAAGACTATAGAAAACTTCATTCAAACAACTATGTTACCTGTTTACCATAGAACAAAGCCATTTTATACTATTGCAGATATTGGATATAAAGAATATGTAACTAAGTGTGAGAATTTGATTGATAGACAATTTAAACTTGCAAATAGTGATAAAGCTGAATTTGATAAGAAAATGAGAAAGTATCAAAAGGTATATGAAATGGTTCAACATGATTTACGTTCAGTATCTCGTGGTGATCCAAGCACTGCTAAAAATTTAAAAGATAAAATGCATACAGTTAAATCAATGGGAAAACGGTATGAAAAAGAAAAAAATCATCTTAGACAAAAGCCAACATACGAAGAAGTTATTGATTTTACATTTAATAATGTAAAAATACCAAATAAGCGTGAAGTACTTAAACTTGAATTACCAATTTTAAAAGTTGAAAATCGTATTTTGAGTAAAAATATAGAGCTTTATACTCGTGGCCCAGAGAAAATTTGTATAGTTGGGAAGAATGGAGCTGGAAAGAGTACACTTTTGAATATAATTATGAATGAGCTTGAAAAAAGTAAAATTAGGTATGGCTATATGCCTCAAGATTATCTTAAGGATTTTGATATAAAATTAACACCAGTAGAATTTTTATGTTATGAATTTACGAAAAGCGAACTAACACTTGCTAGAATATTTTTAGGAAGTTTGAAATTTACTTCAGATGAGATAACTATTGATTGTCAAGTAAAATTGACAATCAATAACATCTGAATATATAGCCTTAACACCAATTTTATTGCTAATTAAAACGGTTATTTTAGCCTTAGGTAATGCACTAGCCTTTTTACCATTTTTCAAGAGCTGATAATACTTTCCCCCATAAGAAAAAGCAGAATCCTCAATAATCATACGCTTTTCTTTAATACAAAGTATATGATCAAGATTAATACTTTCATCCAAAGCTCTAAAAGCAGAAGTATTATCTTCAGGAGAAACGCTAAATTTTCTATTGTACTTAACCATAAATTCAGATAAAAAAGAATTAGCTTGCTC
>NZ_JCANTN010000048.1:0-8448 GCF_059568515.1 Soehngenia saccharolytica DSM 12858
TTATGAAATCAGAGTTTAAGGCAAGGCCAGTTTATTTAAGCAGAGACGATCGTATACAGGCACATTTCACTACATGTTTTCTTGCATTAGTTTTATATAGATATTTAGAGAAATTATTAGATGAACAATTTACAAGTCAGGAAATTATTAATGGTTTAAGAGATATGAATTTCTACTCTATTCCAACAGAAGGATATATTCCAACCTACACGAGAACTGATTTTACTGATGCTTTACATGAGGCATTTGGGTTCAGAACAGATTATGAGATAGTAAGCATAAAAAAGATGAAAAATTATTTTAAGGAAACAAAAAAGAAGAAAACATTACGCAGTTTTTAAACAAAGCGAAAACTCTGAAGTGCACTAATTACAATGCATTCCAGAGTTTTTGTGTCTCTCAACTGTCAAAGATGGAAATATATTATATAAAAATTTTTCCATCATTTCAATACTATTTTTACCCAATTATAGAAATTTTTATCCTAAATTTAAATTATTTATTTTATTAATAAAAGGTGCGATGGCCATGGCAATATCCATTGCTGATCTTTTACAAATAAAGTTTTTAAATTAAGTAAAAATAATGGAGCTTTCGCTCCATTATTTTATATACTTATCTATTATATTTATTACTTCGTCAATTTTTTCTTTGCCTTTGTCTTCGCCTTCTAGTATGGCTGATGCCACGCAAGTTCTGATATGGCCATTTAATACATCTATGTTTGCTTTTTTTAGAAGGGCAATAGTAGATAGTATCTGAGTGGATATATCGACGCAATATCTATCAGACTCTATCATCTTAATTATTCCGTCAATCTGTCCTCTGGCTGTCTTTAGCTTTCTTAAAGCTACCTCTTTTTCTGCATTCATTTAAGATCACCTATTTTATATTTACTACATCATAGCCAGCTTCTTCGACTGCTCCTTTTAATTTCTCATCATCAAGGTTGTTTCCTTTAACTACTGCGTTTTTTTCTTCTAAACTTACCTTCACTTCTTCTACTCCCTCTACTTCTTTTAGTGCATTTGTTACTGCTTTTACACAATGCTCACATGACATGCCTTCAATTGAGATTATTTTTTCCATCTTCATTCTCCTTTCTCTATTTGAAATTCTTTAATCTTAAAGAATTGATTACTACTGATACTGAACTAAATGCCATTGCTGCTCCTGCTATCATTGGATTTAAATATCCTAATGCAGCAAATGGAATGCCTATTGTATTATAGAAAAATGCCCAGAACAAGTTTTGCTTGATAGTCCTCATTGTTTTATGGCTAAGTCTAATAGCTGTCACCACACCATTTAAATCTCCTTTTATTAAAGTTATATCCGATGCTTCGATTGCAATGTCAGTTCCTGTTCCAATTGCAAAACCGACATCTGCACTTGCTAAAGCAGGAGCGTCGTTTATTCCATCTCCTACCATGCCGACGATTTTCCCTTCTTTTTTTAAGCTTTTTACTATCTTTTCTTTGTTTTCCGGCAATACTTCAGCAATTACATTTTCAATCGACACTTCTCTGGCTATGGCTTTAGCTGTCCTTTCGTTGTCGCCTGTGATCATATAAAGCTCTAAGCCCATTTCTTTCATTTTCTTAATCGCTTCATAAGAGCTTTCTTTAATTTTGTCTGCAATTCCTATGATGCCGTTTATTTCATTATCTATTGAAACTATAATCACAGTTTGACCTTTATTCTCAAGTTCTGCTATCTTTTCTTCTATATTGTCATCTATTTCTATCAAATTTTCTTTTATCAAAGCTCTATTTCCAATAGCAACTTTCTTTCCATCATAGATTGCTTTTATACCTTTGCCGGGAATCGCATTGAATTCTTTTGTTTCATAGAATTCAATCCCCTTTGATCTTGCATATTTTACCACTGCCTCTCCCAAAGGATGTTCTGATGTGTTTTCAACAGCAGCAGTAATTTCAATCAACTTGTTTTCATCAATATCTGTTAACTTCTCTACATATACCACCTCAGGTGAACCCTTTGTGATGGTACCTGTCTTGTCTAAAACGATTGTTGTCAATTTATGAGCAAGTTCAAGATGTTCTCCAGATTTTATGAGTATTCCATGCTCTGCACCTTTGCCTGTGCCTACCATTATTGCAGTTGGTGTTGCTAAACCTAGTGCACAAGGACAAGCTATGACCAAAACGCTTACTGCATTTATAAGTCCTGTATTAAAGCTATCCAATCTCGAAAACACAATAAATGTTATTAATGCAATTCCCAAAACCACTGGCACAAATATGCCTGATATCTTATCTGCTAATCTCTGTACTGGAGCTTTAGAGCCTTGAGCGTCTTCAACCATGCTTATGATTTGAGAGAGCATAGTATCTTTTCCAACTTTAGTAGCTTTGTATTTGAAGCTTCCGGTTTTATTGATTGTCGCTCCTATTACAACGTCTCCCTCTTTCTTCTCTACAGGAATGCTTTCTCCAGTTAGCATTGATTCATCAACTGCAGATGCTCCTTCAACAACTATTCCATCAACAGGCAAGCTCTCACCCGGCCTTACGACAATAACATCTCCTACATCGATATCGTCTATTGAAATTTCTATTTCTTTTCCATCTCTATATACTCTTGCTGTCTTTGGCCTCAACTCCATAAGCTTCTTAATTGCATCAGAAGTTTTGCCTTTTGCTATAGCTTCAAACAGTTTTCCTAAGAGTATCAATGTTATGATAACAGCAGAAGCTTCAAAGTAATATTCGTGCACCCCATTTATTAAATTGTACACACTGTAAAAGTACGCTGCTGATGTTCCTAAAGAAATTAGCACATCCATATTTGCAGCTTTCCCTCTTAAGGAATGATATGCCCCTTTATAAAATCTTGAACCTATTATAAACTGGACTGGTGTTGCCAAAAGCAATTGAAAATATCCATTGGTCAGTATATTCATTCTTCCTGCCATGTGAAAGAACATTGCAATTAATAGTGGCAAAGACAGTATCGCTGAAATTATAAAAGATCTCCTCAATGATTTTATTTCTTTCTCTCTTAATAATTTAGCTTTCTCTTTGTCTTCTTCTGACAAGACTTCAGCTTTATATCCAGCTTTCTCAACTGCTTGTACAAGAATTTGATCATTCACTACTTTAGGATCATAGAAAATAAGCGCTTTATTAGATGATAAATTTACATTAGCTTTTTCTACCCCTTCTAATTTGTTCAATGCTTTCTCTACTCTGTTCGAACAAGCTGCACAAGTCATGCCCTCTATTAAAAGCGTCTTTTTTTGAAGGTTATTTTTGTTTTCTGCCACTTTATCACTCTCCTTACCTCCCCCACTGGGTGATGGTATATTTAATATACCATTTCCCAGTAAAACAGTCAACTATTTTTTTCGTCATTTATTTAACTTTTAACTTGATTTTTTGTATGATATGTATTATCATATAAATGTAAATGATAATCATTATCATGTGGCAAAGGAGGGAGGACAAATGGTATTGACTGAAATAAAACCAAATTGCAAATGCAAAATTAAAAATATATCCAAAGGTCAGATGGCAACTAAAAGATTGTATGAGCTTGGTTTAAATACCGGAGCTGAAGTAAAAGTTGAGAAAAATGATTTTGGCCCAGTAATTTTAAGAGTTTACGGTAATAAATTGGCTTTAGGCAGAGGTCTAGCAGAACAAATCGAAGTGGAAGAAGTAAATAACTAAAAGGAGACTATAATAATATGCACACAATAGCACTTGTTGGAAATCCAAATAGTGGTAAAACCACATTATTTAATGCAATCACAGGTTCTAACCAACATGTAGGAAATTGGCCTGGTGTTACTGTTGAAAAAAAAGAGGGTTTCTTTACATATAAAGATGAAAAATATACATTGGTAGATTTACCGGGTGCCTATACTCTGGGGGCTTTTTCTGAAGATGAAATTGTTGCCAGAGATTTTGTATTAAAAGGTAATCCCGATGTTGTAATAAATGTAATAGATGCAACAAATATCAAAAGAAATTTATATCTGACAATACAACTATTGGAGATGGGAGCAAATGTCGTATTAGCTTTAAATATGATAGATGAAGCTAAGTCAAAAAAAATTAATATAGATATTAAAAGACTGTCAGAAAGATTGAATGTTCCTATTGTAGAAACCAGTGCTTCCAAAAAGATCGGTGTGGATGAATTGTTAAAAGTTACGGTCGAAAGCATTGGAAGAAAAACAAAGCCGCTTGAAATTTCCTATGGCAAATACATAGATCAAGAGATTGTAAATATTCAGAAATTACTCGAAAATAAGGATTTTCTTTATCCCAAGCGATGGATGGCTATAAAAATACTAGAAAACGATAGAGAGATTATATCCCTTGTTTCAAGTGATAGCGAAATTAAAGCATATATAGATAAATTGAGAGAAGAAGACAAGATTTTCGAATTAGACATTGTAGACAAAAGATATGATTATATAAATAACATCACAAGAGAATTAATAAAAGAACCTGAAAATGTACTAACTACTACAGATAAATTTGATAAAGTACTAACTAGCTATATATTTGGAGTACCTATATTCGCTTTGATCATGGCAACTGTTTTTCAACTTACTTTCAAAATTGGGCAGGACTTCTTAGGCGGATATGTTGAAAGTTTTATAGGTTATATCGCTACACTTGTTGAAAATTTACTTATCAGTATAAATGCGCCAGAACTATTGGTATCTTTCATATCAGAGGGATTCTTTGGCGGTGTAGGAGCAGTATTAGTATTTGTGCCATTAATAGTAGTCTTGTATTTTTTCCTAGCGATATTAGAAGATACTGGATATATGGCAAGAGCCGCTTATGTAATGGACTCATTGATGAGAAAGGTTGGATTACAAGGTAAATCTTTTATTTCAATGATTGTAGGGTTTGGGTGCAATGTCCCCGGAATCATGAGCACTAGAACTTTAGACAATAAAAAAGACAGAATGATTGCGATATTGATAAATCCTTTTATGTCTTGCGGTGCAAGGCTCCCAGTCTATATGGTTTTTATAGGTGCATTCTTCCCTAAAAATGGTGGAATAGTATTATTTCTAATTTATGCTCTTGGCATAACAATGGCACTTATCATGGCAAAGGTATTCAGCAAGACTTTATTTAAAGGAGAAGAAACTCATTTTATCATGGAACTTCCTCCTTATAGATTGCCTTCAATGAACAGCGTGTTTAGAGATATGTGGGAAAAAGTATGGGAATTCTTAAAAAGAGCAGGAACTGTAATATTTTTAGTAGTTACAATTCTTTGGGTACTATCAATGCTGCCTGCTGGAGTTGAGCCTTATTCAAAAGAAAGTCTATTAGGTAGAATTGGATCTTTCTTAGCTCCAATATTTACACCTGCTGGATTTGGAACATGGCAAGCTTCGGTGAGTCTTTTTGCTGGTATTGCTGCGAAAGAAGCTATAGTAGGAACATTAGGTATGCTTTATTCTCCTATGGATCTTACTGAGGCTTTGAGGATGAATTTCACTACTCTTTCTGCCATTTCTTATATGGTAATGGTGCTATTATATACACCTTGCGCAGCTACAATTGCAACAGTCAAAAGAGAAACCAATTCAACAAAATGGGCTTTGTTCATGGCAATTTACACATTTTTATTGGGATATATAATGGCTGTACTAGTCTACCAAATAGGCAGTTTGTTCATATAACAGGAGGATATTATGTTAAAAGAGTGTTTAAAATTGATTTCTAATAAAACCGTGAAATCGACAAGGGATATCGCTAACAGGTTAGGCATTGACGAAAAGTATGCAAATGAATTGATAGACAAACTCGTTCAAATGGAATATCTATCGCGGGATAATGGTGAATTTTCTTGTGGTGGCAAATGTTTTGGCTGTAATTTAGCCAATTGTCCCTCAAATAGTATTATTACTTTTTCATTAACTGATAAGGGCAAAAAATATTTAAAAAATTTATAAAATTTTTTTAAATAAAGTGTTTAAAATATATTTTCTGGGTATAATATAGACAAATCATTATACAATAAATTATTACTTCATTAAAGTAATGATTTATATAATGGTTGATAGGACTTTGACAACTGCATCCAACTAAAATATTAAGTATCTAATTGTTGTAAAATTAGTTGCTTTTTAAAAATGTTACACTGATGATTGGTTAAGAGTATTTTAGATTTAAAAGATTTAAAATTGATGTTAATCGCAGGTAGTGTAAAATTAAGTTAGTGTAAGTAAGTTTAAGTAAATGTTTGTAGTAAACTTTATAATTTAACTAAAGACTAGATTATAAAGGTTTAAGATGTACCTGTAAATTAGGTAAATTAGTAAAACTTAATAACTTATTAAGTTAAAAGATTAGAGTTTAATCCACTTTAACTTAAATTAAGGAGTTGCTTGTTAAAATTAAAGAAAATGTGATAGAACCAAAAACTGAACGTTGGAGCAGTTGTTCAAAGTCTTATTTAAAATGAAGGGCTTTTCTAAGATGAAAATTGGAAAGGTCCTTCTTATTTTTTTAAAGTTGTATTTTACAAGCTTTGATACTATAATATAGTTAATATATGTAAAGGAGATGCACTATGGAAAAAGTAGATTGGCTGGTAAAAGAAAACCTTACCATGCTTGCGGATTTTTATGAGTTTACCATGGCTAATGGATATTTAGAAAATAATATGGAAGACAAGATAGCATATTTTGATATGTTTTTTAGAAGCATTCCAGATGATGGTGGATTTGCTATCATGGCAGGTGTTGAACAGCTTCTAGATTATCTAAACAACTTAAAATTTAGCGAAGATGATATCAATTATTTTAAAAGCACAGGGATTTTTGGAGAAAAATTCATCAATTACTTAAAAAATTTCAAATTCACTTGTGATGTATGGGCAATACCTGAAGGTACCCCAATATTCCCAAACGAACCGATAGTAACTGTAAGAGGTCCAGTAGTGCAGGCCCAGCTTGTCGAAACTATGGTTCTTTTAACTGTAAATCATCAGTCTTTAATCGCAACAAAAGCAAATAGAATCGTAAGAGCTGCTGATGGAAGGCCTGTTATTGAGTTTGGCTCTAGGAGAGCTCAAGGCTATGGCGGTGCTATACTCGGTGCAAGAGCTGCATATATTGGCGGTTGCATAGGCACTGCAAATACAATCGTAGATAGAGATTTTAATATACCTGCTCTTGGAACAATGGCTCATAGTTGGGTTCAATTGTTTCCCACAGAATTGGAAGCTTTTAAGGCTTATGCGAGAGTTTACCCAGATAATTGTACACTATTGGTAGATACCTATGATACTCTTTCACAAGGAGTTCCAAATGCAATAAGAACCTTCAATGAAGAAGTTTTGCCAAGAGGATTTAGACCAAAGGGGATAAGAATTGACAGTGGAGATATTGCATATCTATCCAAAGAAGCTAGGAGAATGTTGGATGAAGCTGGTTTTAACGATGTTAAAATAATGGCGTCTTCTAGTCTAGATGAATTTGTAATTAAGGATTTGCTTAATCAAGGTGCGAAAATTGATATGTTCGGTGTAGGAGAAAGACTCATAACAGCTCAATCCGAGCCTATATTTGGCGGCGTGTATAAATTGGTTGCTGTTGAAGAAAACGGAGAAATAGTTCCTAAAATTAAAATAAGCAACAATGTAAATAAGATAACTACTCCTGGCTTTAAACAAGTTTACAGATTTTATGACAAGAAAAACAACAAAGCTATGGCAGATGTAATAACTCTACATGATGAAAAAATCCCTGAAGATAAGCCTTATGAAATTTTCCATCCTCTATTTACTTGGAAGAGAAAGACATTAAATGACTTTTATGTAAGGCCACTTTTAGTGCAAATTTATGATAAGGGCAAATGCGTATACGATAGCCCAAATATACATGATATTAGAAAATATTGCTTTGACCAATTAGATACTCTGTGGGATGAAGTTAAGAGATTTGAAAGACCTCATGAGTACTTTGTAGATCTTTCTGAAGCACTTTGGAAAGTGAAATATGAGCTTCTCAAAAAACATAAATAACTTGCCAATTTGGCAAGTTATTTTGGTTCTATAATAAATGTTGGGGTGTAAATAAAATGCATCCCAATTTATCCTTTTTTGCAAAAAATAAAAGCACTTGTGAAATAAATCTGCTAAAATGTAGGTACCCAAATTAACTACACATAGAAAGGAGATTTATTCACAAGTGCAATACTATTTTATCAATAATTTACTAAATTTAAAAGATGTAATTATAAATAAAATTTCTAACGAGGATAATTCTATTAAAATCTATATCTCTACTAAACCTAAAGAACATATTTGCCCTGCTTGCTCTTCTAAAACTTCTAGAGTCCATGACTACAGAGAACAAATTATTAAGGATTTACCTATTCATAATAAAAATGTTTATCTCGTTCTTAAAAAACGTAGATATGTTTGCCCACATTGTAATAAAAG
>NZ_JCANTN010000049.1:0-7443 GCF_059568515.1 Soehngenia saccharolytica DSM 12858
GACTTCTCATGACAAATCTTGTTTCAACCATGGTTCATACTTTGTTTCTCCATGTCCATGAGATCTCCCCAGGTAAGAACAACAACCTTCCTTCCATGTAACCGCCACATTTACTGTGTAGAGTTCGGGTAGTATTGGACTTTGTTTTGTTAAGCAAACTCATCCACTCTACTTCAGCCTGATGTGATTTCTGTTCGTCGGTTCAGAATTTTGCCTCTAGCTTCCTTCAGATTCCACGTCACCATGGACACCCTTGCTCTTGGCTAACGGTTCCTACTACCAAGCCCGTAGTGGACTTTCACCACCTAGTTGTTGCTCATGCTGGGCACACTTAAAAAGTCAGTGCCTTAAGGCACTGACTATAATCTTTTTTTATTTATGCAATATTGGTGATAGTCTCTTATAAACTAAAATAGTAATAGCACTTTCTAGTACTCCCTTTAATAAATTGAACGGAACAATAGCATAAATCATCATAGTTTTTAAATCAACTATATTTGCGTTAATTGAAGTTCCCATTTCAACAAGGTTTTCAATTGACAATCCAAACATCTTAGCATACATTGGAAATATAAAGAAGTAATTAGCCAATGAAATTATTAAAGTCATTAAAATTGTCCCTGAAACAAGGCCAATTATTGCTCTGTTCATAGTTTTTTTCCTAAAGTATATTGCACCTGCAGTGTACGCAAATACACTTCCAACTAAGAAATTAGCTAATTCTCCAACTCCAGCCGAAGATGTCCCTCTTATCACTATGAAAAGCAGATTTTTTAGGAATTGTATTATTACCCCTGCCATTGGTCCAAGTGCAAAAGAACCAATTAATGCAGGTAAATCGGATATATCTAGTTTTAAAAATGGTGGTGCAAGCCAAACTAATGGAAATTCAAATAGCATCAATACAAATGCTATTACCCCTAATACTGCTAATTTTGACAAAGTCTTTGTCTTCCACATGTCTTTACTTAAAGTGTACATATTATCCCTCCATAATTTTTAAATTACTTCGGGAATAAAAAATCCCCGAAGCAATCTTCGGGGCACAAATCGAATAAAATCTTCTTTCATCCAGACTATACTGTCGGCTCTGGAATTTCACCAGATCAACCTTTCGGCTCGTGGGCTTTACCACCGGTGAGGAATTGCACCTCGCCCTGAAGATACTCTGATATTATAATATATCTTTGTCGTCCGCTTGTCAATATAAGTTATTTTACACTAAGTCAAATTTTATGTTTTTCTTTTTTGCGTTTTAATAATTATGCAATTCACCTATTTAATCATCTTATTCATCTTATGATAAAGTATAAGTGCAACCATCTCAAATGCAATAGCAATAATGATGATTGTACCTGTCATTCCTTTGTCATATAAAAACCCCATTAGTGACGATCCTCCTAATAGCGCTAAACCATATGCTGCATTAAACACTCCATACCCTGTACCTCTTTTATAAAAAGGTACAATATCGGCAATTGCAGATCTCATGATAGTTTCATGCACTCCCATTATAATACCAAAAACTACCATTCCAATGAATACTAGCACTTTTGAATCAGTCAATGCGAATATTGGCAATATGATTGATAAAAAAGGTATTGCAAGTAAAGTTAAAAGCCCTGATGTCTTTATTCCTGTTTTTGATTTCAAATTGTCATAAATCTTGCCAAATAAAAGAGCAGTTATTGCATCAATTCCCATGGCAATACCATAAAGTAAAGTGATGTTTCCATCGCTGAATATACCTTCAGCTTTTAAATGGTATCCTATAATGCTGAAATTTAGAAATCCTAGAGTTGCAAAAAAAGTAAAAGCAGTATATATCCAAAAAGTAGGTTGTAATTGTTCTTCTCTATATTCTTTTGCATGAACTTCTTTAATCAAATTTTCTTTCTTTATCTTGTTATGTGCAAATATTAGAAAACCCATTAGCAATACAAATGGAATGAGTAGTGCTTTATAACCTAATTGATATTGTGCTAATTCATTTTCTCCTGCAATTAAAAATACCAAAGTAAATATTAATGGTCCAACCAAAGCGCCTATTTGGTCTAAAGCTTCTTGCAGTCCAAACGCAAAGCCAATGCCAACTTGATTTTGAGCGACTGCAGAAACAATAGTGTCTTTAGATGGATTTCTCAAAGCTTTTCCTATCCTTTCCATCAATATCAAGACGATTAGAATATTCCAATTCATTGTAAATCCCATTAAAGGAACCACTACTAACATCCCATACCCAAGAAAAATAAACAGCCAGTACTTTCTTGTCTTATCTGAAAAAATCCCTGCAATTAATCTCAATGCATAGCCGACAAATTCTCCAATGCCAAATACTATTCCTACTTGTGTAGCGCTTACTTTTAAAAGATTAAAATATTGGCTGTTTGCACTTCTAGCGCCTTCGTAGACTGCATCGCCTAGTAAGCTTATAACTCCGAATAAAATAATAACTGTCACTGCTGGTGAATATTTGGATTGTTTTTCCATGATTTTATCCTTCTCCTAATATTAAGATTCTTTATTTAGAAAAGCTTTTATATAATCTAAATTCTTATACATCACTAACAAAGAAATGAAAAAACTCGTTATAACTCCTTCGATTGGCGCTTTTTGATAATAAAGCAATACTGGTAAAATAAATATGCCGATGCCAGTAGCAGCATTTGCCCTTTTGCCAAAGGCAAGTGTAAGGATTCCAATGAATCCAAATAGATACAAGATTGTGATTGGTGAAATAATCAGCAATATACCAACTAGACAGGCTAAGCCTTTTCCTCCTTTAAATCTCAAAAAAATACTAAAATTATGTCCTAAAATGACAAAGAATGACGCAAAATAAGGTATTAACTCAGATTTGCTAAAATTTTTAGCAATTGCGATTGCTGCTACAGCTTTTGCCGCATCTATTATAAAAGTTAAAATTCCAGGGAGAAACCCTATATTTTTAATAGCATTCACTGTCCCTACATTTCCACTTCCAACCTTAGTTATGTCTTTCTTAGCAAAAACTTTTCCAGCAATATATGCAGTAGGAATTGAACCTAATATATAAGCTATTATCAATAATAGAATATCCATTTATATCACCTTAGCTTTCAATTTTCTGATTGATTTGCATTTTTTTAGGTGTGGATATGAGACTTCGTATAATTCATTAATGCGCCCAAAAGAAGGAACTATCCTCACTGTAGCTAGAGAAGTGGCTGAAAAATCCGAGTTATCAAACTCCAGCACATTAACTGATTTAATACAAGAACTGTTTTTTGAAGCTAAAAAAGCACTTCTTAGAACAAAGGACATCCTGTCTGTATTGAAAAATAAAGATGCTTATGATGCAGGCGCTTGGGGACTCTATCTATTCTTCAGTTCTCTTGCAAAAGCTGTCGGCATAGATGTTAATGATGATATTGATATAGATTTAGAAAAAAACTACTTCCTCTATGACGATAGTTTTGATTTTGAAAATCCTTATGACATGGAATTTAAAATATCTGGTGAAATAAATTTAGAGCCAATCATTAGATCATCTCTTTCGAGTTTAGGTGATGAGTTTATAACTAGAGGCAGCTCATCAGGTATTTATGTCCATGTGCACACATCCAATCCTCTCAAAGTCGTAGAAGAGGTTTACAAAAATTCAAGAATCAGCAATATTATCATCAGGGATATGCACAGCCAATATGTTGATCAGTCTAATGATGAATTAAAATTCAAAGATTTCCACATATTAGCTTTTGGATCTAGCCCTGGACTTATAGCGCTATACGCAATGTCAGGAGCAGATGCAGCTATGGATAAAGAACTGACCAATAAAAAGAAAAATATCATCAATGAATATATAAACAATAAAACACTAATCTTATCCTCTGAAAACATCAATCTTGGAACTTCTAAACCAATCTATTTAATGAATGAGATTGAAATATTATCCGTATTAGTGTCGATGTACACTGACAATCTTCCAACCGAAAAAGAGATAAGAAGATTGTCAAGTTACACCAATTATGCTAAGTTAAATCACTCAAACGATATTTATCACCTTCTTATAAATGGTGAACTGATAGATCAAACTAGATCTGTTGATAAAAATGCTATTATAGATTTAGCTATGACTGCTATTGAAAAACTAAATCCAAAAAAGGTGACAGTCTGACTGTGTATTACGGTTTTGAAATGTCCAAATCTGAAATTGATATTTTATTGAATAAAATTAAAATAAAATACCCATATATTGAAAATATTTACACAATGTTTTCAGCAAGTGAAAGTCCTATTATCATAACTATTGAGTAATTTATTTATATATATATCCCATGGAGACCACGCCTGGCCCTACATGTAGTCCAATAGCAAGCGCAAGAGGAGATATGTCAACACTTAAATCTGGAATTATTTCTTCAACCATGCTTTTAAGTGTTAATGCATCTTCCTCTGCGTTTGAATGCGAAATAGCTACTCTAATCATGTCTTTTCCTAAAACGTCCTTTTTTAATTCGTCAATCATCATTTTATAGCCTTGATTCATCCCCCTTGCTCTTCCAAAGAATTTGATTTCCCCATTGTTTAAATACACAAGAGGTTTTATATTGAATAAATCTCCTGCTATAGAAGCTACCTTACCAATTATGCCACTCCTTTGGACATATTTTAAAGTGGATAGAATTAATGCAAATTTCGCATTTGGCTTCAACTCATTTAGAACAGTTAGAATCTCTCTTATGTCTTTACCTTCTTTTGCCATTTCTACGGCTTTTATGACTAATAGGCTCGATGCTGGGCCAGCAGTGTTAGTGTCGAATACGAATATGCGATTTCTCTCATTTTCATCGAACTCATCTCTTGCTTTCAAAGCTAAGGCATAAGTATTGCTAACTGTAGATGCAACCGTCATACACAAACAATAGTCATTTGTGTCAAGAGATTTCCTAAATTCTATAACGAATCTCTCATAAGATGGTGCAGAAGTAGTTATCTTTTCTTCATCTTTTTCTAACTTTTCATATAAATCTCTAGCATCTACGCTGATTACATCTTCAAATATTTTGTCACCAACATTGATATTTATAGGTACTATTGGTATATCATACATTTCTACTAAATCCATAGAAGGTGAACAAATGCTATCTATAACGACTTTTACCGACATATCTATCTGCCCCCTATGAACTATAATACCCATATTTTACAAAATAAATACCAAACTTATCTTAATTAAATATTGTAATAAAATAAATACCATGGATGTCCATAGTATTTATTCGAAAGTTCCTTTAATTTTAATTTCTCTTTGTTTTATCATTGTGTTTCCTCTAGCAATGACTGTATCTAAATCTAAAGATTCCTTATTCAATATCAAGATATCCGCATCATAACCTTTCTTAATTTGACCTTTATTCTTTAACTTTAATATTTGTGCAGGGTTCTCTGTGGCAACTTTTAAGCAACTTTCGAGATCTATCTGTTCGTCAAAATACATGTTCTTTATGCATTCTAAAACAGAAGATGATTTCCCTATCTTTAGTTCGATTAAATTACCTTCTTTATCAAATGAAGGTAAACTTCCTTGGCTATCAGAAGAAATTGTTATTTGTGATATATCAATTCCTCGATCAATCATTTTTCTTACCGCTTTGCTGGATGATATTTCTCCATCTTCTATGAACTTTTTAGTCGTGCTTGTTGTAAAGTCGACATATCCTCCATGCCTTGCATACTCAATTGCATCTTCCATAATCCATTCATTTCTGCTCATATGTGTCGGCAAAAACTGAGTTATTGGAATGTCAGATTTGTCTAATAAATCATAAATGATCTTAAGCGGGTTTTTACTATCTCCTAGATGTAAGTTTATTACTCCGGCTTTACCAGATAGCATTCCTCCAATTCTCGAATCTGACGCTAGTCTAATAAGTTCTTCTACACTTGGGCAAGAAGATCTATGGTCTGATATAGCTATTTCACCAGTTCCAATTATTCTTTCAATCAATATCAAATCATCTGTAATGCTACCTGTAACAGTTCTCACTGGCACTTGATACGATCCAGTGTATGCATAGGCTGTTATTCCTTCTTCATTAAGTGCATAAATTTTAGCTAATAAATTCGACATTGTCCTTGATGTGCCATCTGTGCCAAGAACTCCAACAACTGTGGTAACTCCCGCTGTAGTTATATCTGTAAGAGTTATTTCTGGAGTTCGTGTCCTGTATCCTCCTTCACCACCACCACCACAAACATGAACATGACTATCGATTAATCCTGGTGTAACAATGTTACCTTTTGCATCAATTAACTCGTATTCAAGCCCTTCCAAAGATATGTTATCCCTTAAGTCAATTATCTTGTCGTCGGCAATTAGTATGTCCTTCTTCCCTATATATGATGGAGCATATACAATCCCATTCCTAATTAGTTTTATCATTTTTCCCTCCCAAATCCAAAGCTTGAATTTCTTTTTTTATTATATATGAATATATCAAATCTCCTTTATACACATAAGAATCAGGCATTATCGTATGTATCTTCGAATCATTGTCAGCTTTTATCACAGTATTGCCAATTTTGCCTATGATATCTCCCTTGTTTACTACATCTCCTGATGATTTTGTCGGTTTAAACAATCCAGAAACAGGAGATTTTATATCCAATATTTCCCCATAATATGTGGGTGGATTGTCAACTGTTTTCCCATCGATAAAATCAAGGGCTATAAGTAAATTTTTTAAAGCATCAAAACAATTGTTTGCTAAATGTGTTTTAATTGCACCTTTTGATGATCCACTTGGAAGCTCTATTATAAATGCATTTTGATTTCTTTGATAATTGCTTTCAACAAAGAACTGGCCTCTAAGGCCAGAAGACTGTACTAAATTTTCTAGTGGCAAATGGTTGATAACAGATAAAACTTCTGGAAATTTATCGTATATTGACAGAATATATGGTATTGAGTATTGGTTTGCACAATGTAGGTCAATGATTATATCCATATCGCAAGCTTCATCCCAAACATTTTTGGCTGCTTTATGAGTTGGCCCATCTGTTTCATTTCCAGGAAATATTCTGTTCATATCTACTTCATCATAAAAAGAAGTTCTATTAAATACACGTGTTGCAACAGGGTTACACTTAGGCATGATCTTAATGCTTCCATTTTTGAGCTTTGTATTGTTTAAAAATTCAATCATGTCATATGCAATAGATATCCCTGC
This sequence comes from Soehngenia saccharolytica DSM 12858, assembly GCF_059568515.1. Taxonomy (NCBI): domain Bacteria; kingdom Bacillati; phylum Bacillota; class Tissierellia; order Tissierellales; family Tissierellaceae; genus Soehngenia; species Soehngenia saccharolytica. The sequence goes on from NZ_JCANTN010000049.1 coordinate 7,212, forward strand.
AACTTCATCTCCATGTATGCCTGCAGTTATCATGAGTTTAGGATGATTTTCTCCAAATTCATATACTTCTTGCTCAAATGAAGGGTTGTCTTCCACAACTAGTTTTCTCATATTCATATTATTCCCCCTCGATAATCATAGGTAGTGGCAATAAGACACTCCTTTTTTTTATTTAAAACCTTATATTATTAAGGGTTACATCATTTTTATAAAATAAAAAACAATGACCCCC
>NZ_JCANTN010000050.1:0-7173 GCF_059568515.1 Soehngenia saccharolytica DSM 12858
CAACAAATTCTCCAATAAGGTTTTCCCCTTTCCGCTTTCAACCTTCCACTTTCAGCTTTTGCTTAATTCTTTTCCTGTCTTCTGTCCAACTTTAAACCTTCACCTTTCTGCTTTCTATCTTCTGCTTTCCACTTTCCACTTTCTACCTTCAGCTTTCCTCTCCCCTACTTTCTCCCATCAAAAAACTTAATTATCCTACCATCTTCGTATCCTATATTTTTAAGTTCTTTTGCTATCTGCTCTTCGAATGTATAGCTAGATATAAAAATCGCATCATGCGGATATTTATCTAAGTCTGTTTTTGAGATGATTGGGATATTTTCTATAGTCTTTCCTCTTTTTTCTAAGTCATCGTCTATTATCGCAGGGATGGAGATGTCAAGTCTTGATGAGTTTTTAAGTGTGGTTAAGATAATTTCACATACTTCTCCTGCACCATATAGTATTATGTTATGGTGTCCTTTTTTAGTTGCATTTAATAGAAAGTCTTCGAGTTCTTTTTTGGCGAGCTTATAGTGGTTTATGAGCTCTTGCATGTATGAAATATTTAAATAGTTTTTTCTCTTTTTCCCTTTTGCTGTTATATGATATTTTACAGTTTTTGAGCTTAAATACTCTCTTTTTAAATATCCTTTAGCTTCTTCTTCATCTAAATAGAGATTTATCATGGATGCTGCCGATCCAATTATTTTCCCCAACTCTTTTTGAGTTGTGTCTGGGTTTTGTTCTATGTACTCTAAAAGCATCATCTCTTTGTATTTTAATGTTGGAGTGAAAAAGGTAGTTCCGTTTTTATTATCCATTAGTTTCACCATTTCTTTATTCGTTTGTTGAATGATTAAATTATAGCATTTTATTTGGTAACATACAATACATACTCACAAAAAAACCCTGGAAATTTCCAGGGTTAGAAAATAATTATATCATATCAATAAAAATGCAGCAGTTGCTATTACTCCACTTAGCAGCAAAGTTACAATACAATATCCCATTATATCTCTTGCGCCAAGTCCTGCTATACCCAATGCTGGCAATGCCCAGAAAGGCTGAATCATATTTGTCCATGCATCGCCCCATGCAATTGCCATTGCTGTTTTAGCTGCTGGAACTCCTAGTTTAACGCCAGCCGGCATCATTATTGGCCCTTGTACCGCCCATTGTCCTCCACCTGAAGGTACAAATATATTAACTATACCAGCACTTAAAAAAGTGAACAGAGGAAAAGTATGTTCATTGGATATATTTACGAAAGCTGTCGAAATCACTCCAGCCAGTGAAGTTGTGCCTTCTACAGCTCCTGTCATCATGCCCATTATACCAGCATAAAATGGAAACTGAAGTATTATACCAGAAGCACCAGCTGTTGCTTCAGATATTACATCAATATATCTTCTTAAATCACCATGAAGTAATATACCTACAAATAAAAATATCATATTGACTATGTCTAGACTTAAGTTAAAACCATTTTCATTAAAATAATAAACGATATAAATAAATACAAATGCTAATAATATCAGCCACAATATTTTACTGTGTTCTAATTTGTCAGCTGGGGTCTTTATTTCATATTTTTTTAGTGGTTCATCATGTAATAGACTGGGATCTATTGTAACAGTTTTGTCAGGAGTAGGATGCATAGCTCTAGTTACTATTGGCATAAGTATGAGTATGGATATGACTATTGTTAAATTTAATGGTGAAAAAATAGTTTCACTAGTTGGTATAGGGGCTGATAATGCTCCCCCAGTTGCTATTAGTCCTGTTTCACTAGCTATAGTTAGTGGTATAGACCAGATAATCCTCCATGCCAGACTAAAAATCCTGAATAAGCTGAAGCGATTAACAATCTATAGTCTACGCCTTCTACTTGCTTAGCCATTTCTCTTGCTAACAAAGCTCCGATAATTAATCCAAATCCCCAATTAATCCAACAAGCTAGGGTTGCTATAAAGGTGGTGATCAATATTGCTGAACCTGGTGTTTTTGCAAATGAAGCTATCTTTTTTAGTAGATTTTTAAAAAGTGGAGCTTGAGCCATTGCACTCCCAAATACTAATACCAAAACCATTTGCATGGAGAACAATAGCAAACTCCAAAATCCATTGCCCCAATGTTTTACCATAGTTAGTGGACCTTGCCCTGTAAATATGATTGCAGCTATAAAGACTATTGCATTTAATATGATTGCAAATAAAAATGGGTCGGGTAAGTACTTGTTCACTAATGCAACACAGCCATTTGTAAATTTTTTAAACATATCTAGTCCCCCTTAAATATATTATCTATAAATTGTTAATTTATAGTCAATTATTAAAAAAATAACTCAATTTACATTAATGATTTCTATCCTAATATACCCATTAAAGATTAACTTGCAATACATACAATATAAATCTTGGAAATTGTCTAGATAATCCAGATATATATGATAAGTTCCTGATAAATAGATTTTTCAGAGTCCTCTCTTGTTTTTTTTATCACAAATTATTATCTTTCTTCTGAAGATAATAATTTTCCATTTGCATTATAAATAACTATTATTTATTATTTCTAGTTTTTTCATTTATTCAGATCTATATAGAGGGAAAAAATTGCTTTCTTTATCAAAAGTACTTTCTTTCATTCTTATATTCACTAATTTCTCATAAATACTTTTATTATAAATTTTCTTCCCGATATAAAATGGATTATCTTCATTTCTATTGAATGATTTCTTAAATTTATATAAATTGTCTTCAGATCCTCCGACACCACCTCCAAGATGGAAGACTTCAAATCCCATTTTATGCCCCCATAGAGCTACTTCATATAATAACAAATTCGTAGGCGCTAAGTGTTTAAAAGAAGAAGCTGACCCTGAAAGGTGATAATGCATATATTTATTGGTATAAAAAATTATTGCGGCACTAATAATTCTTTCATTATATAATGCATAAAATATCTCTGCATTTTTACCAAATTCATTAAATAATGTATAGTAATAATTTTTATCAAAATAATAATACTTATCGGCATTATCCCTATCCATCGTTTTATTATATAAAGATATGAATTCTTCAATAATTACTTTATCACTAGAATGCTCTATTTTTACACCATTCTTTATAGCTTTTCTGCACATATTTCTATTTTTACTCGAAAAATTTGCCCATAAATTATCAGCATCGGTTAAATCAACTGAAATAGTATTGCCAATTTTTGTTAAATCATATAATAAGCTCATATATCTGTAGTTACGTATCAACGGATGAAATCTAACAAATTCACTAATTATATTATTCTCTTGACAAAAACCTTCATATTCTTCCTTTAATTCGATAATATCTACTTCATTTATTTGCTGCTCTTCATTATTTTGGTTTTCAATAATAAAACCACCATATCCATATGGAGTAATAAAATCAAAATATATATTTTTTTCAATATATCCATAAAAATATTGTGATTCTGTGATATCTCTTTTTAATACAACATTTATTGCTTTTACCTTATCATTATTAAAATATATTAACAATGGAATCCCATCGCCATGTAAAAAATAAAGTTTAGCATAACCGGATAAATAATAAATATCGTAATCATTAAAACTCTTAACTATATTATCCCATTCAGTTTTATTATCTAGTGAGCATATTTTTAGCATATTAATTATTTGAAATTACCTCCACTATTTTTTTCATTTCATCTATACCATATCTCTGATCACAAGGTATTGATAAAATATGGTCATATATATATTTGGATTGCATTTCTTTATTATTTAGAATTAAAGGTTTTCCCCAATGAATAGGGCAATATATATTCTCTTTTATTAGCTTTTCTCTTAATTTATCTCTATCATTCTTTACATAGATTGGGAAAAAAAATGGACAAATTTCATCTTTTAATTCTTTAAAAATAACTTCTATATTTTCTAAATTTTCCATATGATTTAGTAAGTATAAATAATTTTTTTTCCTTTTATTGATGATAAAATCTATATCTATTGTATTTAAAATTTCTAACGAAATATCGTCTATTTCTGAGCTATCATAATAATTATCTAAAATTTCTTCACTTTCTCTAAAAAGATTTAAAATTAAATTTTTATTTATTTCTCTTATATTATTGATATACTGAGACTTTAATATCATTGCTTTCAATCTCTTTTCAACGAAAGCATCCATCGACTTATTATTATATGTATTATATGTATTATAATTAATATTTAATTTACCTGTGTTAGCAATAAATCCTCCCGAAGGTAAGCCTACCCATTTTCTTATACTTCCAATGTAAAGATCGTTATTATCATTCAATATATATCTAGAGAATAGCTTGTGTGTAACATCTTCTATAATAATTGCCTTATTATCTTTTAATTCCTTTATAATGCAATCAATATTATTATTAGTGTTAAACCCAAAATATCCTATATGCAAAAAAATTCCTATATCATCTAGTCTTACATTATTAAATTCTGGAGACAGTTCTTTGTTAATATCATAAAATCTACATTCAAAATTTCTATCTATAAATGGTTTTATAATAGACTCACATAAATAAGAGGGAAGTAATGCTACTCTATTTTCAATGTTTACTGAATCTAAAATAGTCAATAGTGCCCCTCTCCCACTTTTCGTAAAATATAATTCCCCAAATTTACTAAAATATATTTCGCCCTTACTGCCTGAAGTGCAAGATTTTAATTCGTTAATCCAAAATTCGCTTCCTATTTCTTTATACATTTTATTCATCCCAATAATGGTTTTTTCTTACTAAATCTAAATATTCTTCTTTTAAAATCCCCACGATTAATTCATCATGGTATTCATTTCCTTTAAATATATTCTTTCTTTTTATACCTTCTATTTTCCACCCGCATTTATCGCAATATAATTTTTTAGAAGCTTCATTATAAGATATGATAGCTCCATCCAACCTATTTAAATTCAGTTCTTCAAAGCAGTACCTCATGATAGCCATTACTGTATCTGTGCCAATTCCCCGAGTTCTGAATTCACTATTTGCAATCTTTATTCCATGAAATGCCGATCTGTTTTTCCAATCTATATTTACAATATTTGCGAATCCTACTGGGCCATCTTCTTCCGTTTCAATTATAAGCCGGATATTATTAAAATTGTTCTGATTTGAATTATACCATAATGATTGCTGATATTTTGAGATCGGGATGGAATAACCTCCTACCATTTTTTCTATTTCAGGGTCATTTATCATTTCTCTCAGCATTTCTTGATCTTCTAATTCCATAGCTCTTAGTATAACTTTCTTTCCTAATATATTCATTTGTATTTCTCCTTTCTATATATATTAAAATCTATTGGAGCATCTATCCCTCGCTCACCTATTCCTTCTCTTTTAAATATAATACTGAAAGTCTTTAATATAATGGATAAGTCCAAAGAAAAGCTTAATGTATTTACATATTGTGTATCGAGTTTAAATCTTTCTTCCCATATAATTGTATTTCTCCCATTAGTCTGTGCAAGTCCTGTTAAACCTGGTCTAACTTTATGTCGCATTCTTTCTTCATTAGTGTAAAAAGGTAAATATTCAACTGCTAGTGGTCTAGGTCCGACTATGCTCATATCTCCCTTTAAAATATTGACTAGCTCTGGGAGTTCATCTATTGAGGTGGATCTTAAAAACCTGCCAAATGAAGTTAATCTTTCACTATCAGGAAGAAGATTTCCATTTTCATCTTTTGCATCAGTCATTGTCCTAAATTTATATATTGTGAAAATCTTTTCATTTAAACCTGGCCTTTGCTGTTTAAAGATGATAGGTGAGCCTAATTTTATCCTGACTAATATGGCAGTTATTAACAATATTGGACTAAGTATAATCAAAGCTATGAGAGATAGTAAAAAATCTAAAGGTCTTTTAAAAAATTTTTTATATATGCTATTTGATATGATCAGTTGGTCAGTTGGACAGTTGGAAATGATAGCATCCTTTTTGGTTTCAGTTTGCATCTTAGCTCCACAACCCCTTTATAATCCTACATACTCTATCAAGATCTTCATCAGTCATCTTCGTATCTGATGGTAAACAAACTCCAGATGTAAATAAGTTTTCACTTACATTTCCACCTACATAATCATATTTACTGAAAAATGGCTGCATATGCATAGGTTTCCATATAGGTCTTGACTCGATATTTTCTTTTTCTAAAGCTAGCATAATATCTATAGGTTTTATTTTGCCACTTAATGTTATACAGCTTAGCCAGCAATTTGGTTGGTTCCATTCATTCATTGGCATAAAATCAATTCCATCAAGGTCTGATAAATTGTTTTTATAATAGTTAAAAATATATCTCTTTTTTGCTACTCTTTCATTTAATACTTTTAGCTGTCCTCTCCCAATGCCCGCTACTATGTTGCTCATTCTGTAGTTATATCCTAATTCTTTGTGTTCATAATGTCTTTCTTTTTCTCTGCTTTGAGTTGCCCAAAACCTTACTTTTTCTATGCGCTCTTTATCTTCAGAGACAAGCATTCCTCCACCTGATGTAGTAATTATCTTGTTTCCATTAAAGCTAAACACTCCAAATTTGCCAAACGTGCCAGTGTATTTCCCCTTGTATTTAGTCCCTAAAGCTTCTGCTGAATCCTCTATTAACGTTATCTCATGTTTATTGCATAGTTCTACTATCGGATCTAAATCGGCAGACAAACCGTATAAATGAACTAATACTAAGTACTTAGCATCTGGATGTGTTTTTATAGCTTTTTCTAAGACATTTGGATCTATATTCCAAGTTTTTTTATCACTATCTATAAATACTGGTATAGCATTTTCATATATGATAGGATTTGCTGAAGCAGAAAAAGTCGAACTTTGGCAAAAAACTTTATCGTTTGGTTTTACACCTGCTGCCTTTAGTGCCATGTGTATCGCAGCAGTCCCTGATGATAATGCTGCAGCATGATTGGAACCTATTTTACTTGCAAATTCGGTTTCAAAGTTATCTACATTTGGTCCTAAAGGTGCTACCCAATTTGTTTCAAATGCTTCATTGATATATTGTTTTTCATATCCTTCATCGCTCATGTGGGGACTTGAGAGAAAGATTTTTTTCTTATTAATGTTATTTGTATTACTATTGTTTGTAGTCATAGTAGATGTTTCCTTTCATTGAGATATATTTAAAAGTTGAAAGTG
>NZ_JCANTN010000051.1:0-5772 GCF_059568515.1 Soehngenia saccharolytica DSM 12858
ATTATATAATCTTATTTATCTAATTTCAACTAAAATATATCATATCCAACTATATTTACTTACTTGTCTAAAGCTAAGTAACAGTTTTGTAGCCCGTTGTATAAATTATAATAATTGGGATTTAATTCTCCTTTTATAGATGAATCTACAATTAAGCAGTCATTAGTATACATCAAGCTAATATATGGCAATTCTTCTATAAATAACTTTGAAAACTCATCATATGAGTTCTTCTTGTCCTCTTCATTAATGGAGTTATCTAGATTTTTTAGCATATTGTCCATGATTGGATTTTTGTATCGCGAGTAATTGTCATGACCTATCAAATCAGATTTAAGTAGCGATTCATAACGTTGAAAAGTTCCAATTTGATATTTAAATATCGCTAAATCAAATTTCCCATTTTCTATATCATATATGTATTGTGAAATACTATCATCCTTAGATCCAGTTTCTGACACGATATTTACATTTATACCTACATCTAGTAAATATGATTTAATTAGATCCGCTAAAGCGATTAATGTATTATCATCACCATCAACCAAGAGATCAAATGATAAAGCATCACCATTTTGGTTTCTTCTAATATTATCAGAATTTATTATATTGTATCCAGCCTTGTCCAATGCCATGTTGGCTTTTTCAACATTGTATCCATAAGAATAAGCCGATTCAGGCAATAAATAAAAATCAGGGTGTATAATTGTGTCTACAGCTGTTGCATGCGATAAATTTACTTTCTTAATAATGTCTTGTCTATTTATTGCATACATTATGCCTTTCTTTAACTGACTGCCATTTTCATTGTTAAAGATATCATTATCATGGTTAATCGCAATGCCTATGTAATCTCCTGAAACAAATTCTTTTATTGAAACTCTATTATTCGTTGAATACTTTTCCCAATCATATCCTAAGCTCTTAGCTATATTAACTTTGCCAGCTTCAAATGCCGTTAATATAAGTTCTTCATTCTCAAAGACCTTGCCTGTAATATTCGTGATTTTAGGGGTTTCTCCCCAATAGTCTTCATTTGCCTTAAGATGAATTTCTTTGTTGTTGACATAATCTATAAACTTGTATGGTCCCGTTCCATTTGGAATGAAATTATCTTTATCTATTGCTGATTTTCCAGAAGAACTTGGAATTATTGGAAAAGTCAATATGTCTAAGTATGAAGTTGTGGGTTTATTAAAATAAATTCTCACTGAGTATTTTGATATTGAATTAGCACTAATATTGCCATAGTTAGAAGCTCCATAAGCATTCTTAATCATGTTGTCATAAATGCTTTCAGCCCCTGCTTTCTTAAGCAGATTAAGAGTAAAAATCACATCTTCAGCTGTTAATTCTGTGCCATCATGAAAAAAAACATTTTCTTTTAATTTAATGTCTAAACTCATTCCATCATCACTAATAATATAGCTTTCTGCTAATTTTGGTATTGGTCTTAAATTTTCATCATAATCAAATAATCCCTCATAAATTAATTTGCTAAAATAAAAATAGTATAAATTATCTGTATATACAGGATTCAGGGATTCAAAATTAGTTAACGGCAAGACAATTTCTCCATTCTCGACAATTATTTGTTGCAAACTAGATTTAATATTTTCTTCTGATTTGCTGTCATTTGATTTCTCGCATCCTGTGGCAAAATACAATGAAGCAATGACAAGAAATAAAAATATTACACGTTTATTCAATTCATTATTCACCTTCCCTAATCTCTAAAATAAAAGAATGAATTTTAGTTGCTGTTTTATCTAATACAGATGAATCCACAGTAAATACCTCATCATCATACAAAAAATTATATATTCTAAAATTATTTAACACTTTTTTAACGAAATTATCTGTCTCTTGATAAGGAATTTTATAAAGAGTTGAGGAATCATAACTATACTCATCATCCTTTAGCCAATTTGTGACATTGCCACTTCCAGCATTATAAGCAGCTAAAGCAACTTCTAAATTCCCAAACTGCTTTAGTAGTTTGCTTATATACCAAGTACCAATCATTATATTTACTTCCGGATCAAATAAATTATCTGGTTTGAAATTCTCTATTTTTAATTCATCTACAGCCCATTGTGCAGTTCCTTCACTAATTTGCATCAATCCTCTTGCATTTTTTGAAGAAATTGCTTTCTCATTAAAATTGCTTTCAGTTTTAATTATTGAGAAAACTAAAAATGGATCTAGATTATATTTCAATGAATAATTATAAACGATGTTTTTGTATTTAATCGGGAAAACTATTGAGATAGCAGTATTTATAATGAATACTAAAACAATTAATGCTATAAATATTTTTGCTATTCTTTTCATTTTAATCACATCTTAACTTCCTTAATAAAGTATCTATTGTCTCTTCTAATTCTTCTAGGCTTCCATTGTTATAAATTATCACATCACTATTATCCTTTTTATAATTCAAATCTAATTGAGATTTTATCTTTTTTAGAGCGTATTCATAATCAATTCCATCTCTTTTCATCAATCTATCGATCTGCTTTTTTTCGTCACAATAAACAAGCCAAATCTCATCAAGTACAAGCCCTCGATCAGTTAATATCTCTCTAGTTTCAAACAAAAGCGGTATATCTATAAATATTACATCTTCATCTAAAATATGTTCATTAACATTTTGTATTATATTTTCAATAATCATTGGATGTAAAATCTCATTTAGCTCTTTTCTCTTTTCTTCACTTCTAAATATGATCTCGGCTAATTTTTTTCTATCTAATTCTCCATTCCCTAATAAGATATCATATCCAAATTTCTCTTTAATTTTTTCTAATCCCTCTTGCCCCTTTTTTACCACATCTTTAGCAACTTGATCTGCATCTACGACAAGATAACCTCTGGATTTTATCACCTCTACTGCTGTAGATTTGCCAGTTGCTATGCCACCGGTAATTCCAATTATTTTAGCTCTATTTTGTATCATACCAACTTACTCCTTGTGCTATTTCAACTTTTAAAGGTACTTTTAACTTAACTACATTTTCCATCTTTTCTTTCATCATTTTCTTTACATATTCTAGCTCATTAATATATGTTTCGAGAATCAATTCGTCATGTATTGTCAAAACTATATGTGATTTTAAATTATTTTGCTTTAAGTCTTTATAAATTTCAACCATTGCCATCTTAATTATATCTGCTGCACTCCCTTGAATAGGCATATTCATGGCAACCCGTTCCCCAAAAGATCTTATGTTGTAGTTATTCGAGTTTAACTCAGGAATGTATCTTCTTCTATTTAAAATTGTTTCTACATATCCAAGTTCTTTTGCTTTTCTCACCGAATTCTCCATATATTGTTTTACACCGCTATAGTTTTCAAAATACTCATCTATATATTTACGAGCTTCTTTCCTGCTTATCTCTAAATCCTTAGATAAACTATAATCAGATATCCCATATATTATGCTAAAATTTATAGTTTTGGCTTTTGCTCTTAACTCAGGAGTTACATCTTTTATGTCTACTCCGAAAACTTCACTAGCAGTTTTTAAATGTATATCCTGATCATTTATAAATGCTTCTATCATTTTTTCATCATCAGACAAATGTGCTAGTATTCTAAGTTCTATTTGTGAATAGTCACCATCTAAAAAAATATATTCTGGTTGTTGTGCGACGAATGCTCTCCTTATTTTTTTACCATCTTCTGAACGTATAGGTATATTTTGCAAATTTGGTTCAGTGCTCGAAATTCTACCAGTACTTGTGACCGTTTGGTTGAACTTAGAATGAATTCTTTCAGTGTTTTTATTTATCATTGGCTTCAAGCCTTCGATATAAGTCGATTTGATCTTTATTATTTGTCGATATCTTATCAGCTTTTGTGCTATTGGATGAACGTCTTTCAGTTCTTCAAGAACTTCTACATCTGTAGAATATCCTGTCTTTGTTTTTTTAATTGTTGGCAGTTTCAATTTCTCGAATAATATATATCCCAATTGTTTTGGCGAATTTATGTTGAATTCTTCTCCTGCTAATTCGTATATGTCATTAATTAATTTATCTATTTCACTATCAAAACTTTTCCCAATAGCATCAAGTTCTTTTTCATTCACTAAAATTCCGCAGTATTCCATGCTAGCAAGGACTTCTACTAAAGGCATTTCAACATTTAAAAATAACTCTTCCATTTGTCTTTGCTCAATTATCTCTATCATTTTAGGCTTTGATAACTCAATTGTATTTAATACAAAAGCAATGTATTCCATTATTTGCTGTTTCTCTATGCTTTTAAAGTCTTTTTTTGATTTACCTTTGCCCAATAAGTCTTGGAGGTTATTCCCATTAATATCCAGATATTCTTCAGCAATCTTATTAATAGCATAATCGCTCTGATCTGGATTTATAAGATATTGAGCTATTGATGCATCAAATTCTAAGCCCAAAATATCCCAGTCTATTTTAAACATGCTTACAATATCAGATTTGCAATCCCAACTGTTTTTGATTATGTCCTTATTTTTAAATGCGCTTTCTAAGATTCTTATTGTTTCTAATTCTGTATCTCTTAAGTCAATATAAACAGCATTATCTCCTTTAGGTTTTATTCCTAGCCCAATAGCATTCTCATTTATATAATCATCAACAACAAATTTAAATGCAAATTCCTTAGCTTTATTGATATTGTCCATTAAGTTTTTAAGATCATAATCTGTTTTAATTTCGTTTATTTGAAATTTCTTTATAGGTTCAATTTCTTTGAAATCATCGTCTATTTTAGCTAATAAACTCTTGAACTCAAGGTCTTCAAATAACTTTTTTAGAGCTTTGGTATCTTGATCCCCAAATGTTAAATCCTCTATCTCAAAGTCAAGTGGTACTTGAGTGATTATCTCAGACAGCTTTCTACTGAGAATTGCAATATTTTCTCCCTCTAGTATCCTTTCTTTAAGCTTGCCTTTAAGTTCATGAGCATTGCTAAATAAGTTTTCAATGTTATCATATTGCTGTATCAATTTTAAAGCAGTTTTCTCCCCTATTCCATCAATTCCAGGTATATTGTCCGACTTATCTCCCATTAAAGCTTTGACTTCAATAAATTGTTTTGGTTCAATACCATACTCTTCTTTTATTTTATTTCTGTCGTATTCTTCAATGTCTGTAATTCCCTTTTTAGTCATAATTATCTTTATTTTATCTGAAGCAAGTTGAAAATAATCTTTATCACCAGTAACTAAATATACATTCATTCCTCTCTCTTCTGCTTGTTTAGCTAAAGTCCCTGCAATATCATCTGCTTCATATAAATCTAAATCTATTGTTTTAATTCCCATATTTCCCAATATTTCTTTCAATATTGGAAATTGCATTGATAACTCGCTCGGAGTCTTATCCCTTGTTCCTTTGTAGTTTTCATATTCTTCATGTCTGAATGTCTTTCCTTTTCTATCAAAAGCAACACAAATATAATCAGGTTTATATTTATCTAATACTTTATAAAGCATTGTTAAAAATCCATAAACTCCATTAGTATAAACTCCACTCTTGTTACTTAATAGAGGCAATGCATAGAATGCTCTATGTACTAATGAGCTACCATCAATCACCATTAATGTTTTCTCTGGCATTTATATCCCTCCTTGTACAATATAGTTATAATCAAATTACAGTTTTCCACTGTAATAATTATCAATTTCTTAAATAATAATATAGTCTTCTTTTCTAATCATTAAATACATTTCTTTGGCTTCTTATCTTAGCCATAAAGCCAGTTTATTTTGGCCTGAACCATGA
>NZ_JCANTN010000052.1:0-5347 GCF_059568515.1 Soehngenia saccharolytica DSM 12858
AAACTTCATTCAAATTAAATCATCAAGAGTTAGAAATACAGTATCTTTAAAATCAGATATTTTACTTGCATGTATTTCTCAATTAATTGCTTTTATACTTATATTTAAGACTAAAAATTATGACAATCCGCTTGCTATTAAATCTTTAATTGCTTAATTAAAACCATCTGAATACAGATTTTAAAGGGTTAAGCTTAACCCCTGTTTTTCTATGTTCTTTTTCTGTTGATAAATCATTGTCTTCATCAAATTAAATCTAATTTCTGTGGATAATTCTAAACTTATATTCTGCAACTATCTATAAATTGATTATGTATATAAAATATATATGTTAAATATATAACATTTTTATTGACAATTATTTTACATTTATTGGCTGTTTTTCAAAAAAATCATTATGCAATCACTTTATAATCCTAATATTACCTATAAGAACAAATAAAATAAAGGCTGTTTATATTTTCTCGTTTGTTAATATTATATCATATTTATATTTTATTTCAAGTAAATATTGTTAAATTTGCACAATCTAAAAAATAAATCTTCCATTAAAGAAAAAACATAAATATGCTATAATCTATGCTATAACTGTACTAATTTTTTAATACAAAAATCTCATAATGGCAGGTGAAAAAGGATGAAAAACATTAAAGGTAGCATATTTCTTCTTTTAGCTGCAATTATTTGGGGTACATCTTTTGTAGTACAAAAACTAGGGATGAACTATGTAGAGCCATTTACTTTCGGAGCATCAAGATTCTTGCTAGGTGCATTGGTACTTCTTATTTTGATATTTGCATTTGATTTTATTAATAAGAAAAACAAAAAAGAATCAAATGACAATGAAAAGAGCGAAGAAAATAAATATAACAAAAAAGACTTAATTAAAGGCGGAATCCTATGTGGCTTTGCCCTATTTTTTGGAGCTTCATTGCAACAATGGGGAATTGTATATACTACTGCAGGAAAAGCAGGATTTATTACAACCCTTTATATTGTTTTAGTGCCAGTTATTGGCATCTTTATGAGAAAAAAGGTGGATTCCTATACATGACTAGGAGTAATACTTGCAGTTATTGGCCTTTACATGTTAACTATTAAAGAAGGCTTTTCCATGGAGATTGGAGATGCAATTGTTCTTGCTGGTACTTTATTTTGGGCAATGCATATAATCATAATAGATACCTTTGCCCCTAAAACCGAGAGCTTAAAGCTTTCCTGTGTTCAATTTATTACTGCTGGAACTTTGTCCCTTATTTCAGCTTTAATCTTTGAAAATCCAACTATCAGTGCAATAATAGATTGTGCTTTTCCTATTCTTTATGCTGCCATTTTTGTTGTAGGTGTCGCATATACATTACAGATAATCGGGCAAAGATATACAAATCCAACAGTTGCATCACTTCTCATGAGCTTAGAATCTGTTTTTTCAGCAATATGTGGCGCCATATTTTTAAATGAATCAATGACTCTAAAGGAAATTATAGGATGTATTTTAGTATTTGTGGCAGTTCTATTGACTCAGATAAACTTCAAAGAGATTTTCAATAAATCTAAAACACCGGATAAATCTAATATAGGATAAAATAAAAGCGAGCAAGATTTATTGCTCGCTTTGTTTGTAATTATCCTTAAGCCATTGGATAATGTCATTTGATTCATAAAGTGGTTTTCCATCAATTAAGAGCATTGGGACTTGGTCTTTTCCACCAAGCTTAATTAATTCTTCTTCATTTTTAGGATCAGCTTGTATATCTACCATTTCAACTTCTATATTGTTTCTCTCCATAAATTGGATTACTTTTTTACAGAAAGGACAGCCTTTCATATAGTATAGCTTTAGGTTTTGCATCATCTCACCTCATTTTTGATATTGATTTTCATTTTATAATATACCCTATTTTAAATATGTCTCTTTAAATTTTATTAATTTACTTTCAATAAATTAAGTAATCCAATGTGAGCATCAGCTTAAGTCTAATCTACATTTACCAAAATTTCCTTCCGCAGTAAGAAAATTGCATTCCCTGAATTAATTTGATATAGCATTATATAAATAAAACTTGACTTAATAAGCCAAGCCTAACTGATGTAATCTGTGTAAAATACACTAATAAAATCAATACAGCATAAATACCAGTGAAGATTAAAGCAGTATTTGCTGCAACCTTATGCTCTTTTTCACATTCAGCATAAAATCCTGCTACCATCATTATAAAACCAAAAGCAATAAACATGCTTACAAGGTAGCCTTCAAAATCATATCCAACAAGCATGCATATTGCAAAGCCTATAACTACAATGTCATCAATTATAGCACCTATTTTGGCAATAGTATAATTCAATGATTATACCTCCACTCACCAAAATATTCTAATTATCTCTATTACATCATAAAACTATTCTTATTTAAACTGCCTCTTCATATTTTTCTATTCCCATTTTTGATAATAATAAATTGTAATACGACAACTGAAAACTTTTGTCTATTGAAACTTTTGGTTTTCATCCTTATAATGTTTTATTGATACCAGTCATCAGAAGTTGAAGGACGTGAAAAATAAAAAACATATTTCCATTCTTAAATACATACCTTTATTTTTATGTATTATTTTAACCATAATATACTTCAGAAACAACAAGGATATTTCTGTAGAAGCAATTTTAAATTATACACCAAGTAACCCAATTGCAGCAGCATTAGTAATATTGTTCCTTTATGTATTAAAAAGCATTAGCGTAGTTTTTCCAATTATTATCCTGGAAATTGCAGCAGGTCACTTATTTTCTACAATATCTGCAATTATTATCAATATGCTAGGTGTAATCATTGGACTGGTTATCTCTTATTTTATTGGTTATTATTCAGGTTCAGATGCCATTAATAAAATGGTTCAAAAATACCCTAAGCTTGATATGTTTGTCCAAAAGCAAACTAAAAATCCTTTTTTCACATGCTTTCTTTTGCGTGCTATTTATATTTTGCCTAGAGATGCTGTCAGCATATATTTAGGTGCTTTAAAGTTTCCATTTAGCACTTACTTGTTGACAAGTATTTTATATGCACTTCCCAGTACTATCCTGGCTACATTATTTGGGACTAGTATTACTGAACCAACTTCACCTATGTTTTGGATTTCAATACTATCTATGATACTTTTATCCTGTGGATTTTTGGTTATTTCAAAAATATTTTTTGAGAATAAACAACCATAATATTAATAAAATCTAATAAATAAGGGTGTGATAATATGGATTTTTCAAATAAAACAGTCATTATAACCGGTGCTGCCAATGGAATCGGAAAAGGGATTGCTCTTTTATATGCCAAGAAAGGAGCCAATGTAGTTATAGCTGATATTGACGAAAAAAATGGAGAAAAAACAGCAACTATAATAAAAGAACAAGGTGGCAGTGCGATTTTTATCAAAGCTGATGTCCGAAAAGAAAGAGATGTCGTACATTTAATGGAAGTTGCATTCCAAACATTTGGCAAAATCAATATCTTAATCAATAATGCTGGAAAAGGCTTATTTAAATCTCCTTATGATTTAACCCTAGAAGAATGGGATGACTTAATAAATACAAATTTACGAAGTGTTTTCTTATGCTCCCGAGAAGCAGCAAAATACATGCGTCAAAATGAAGATGGAGGTTCAATTGTCAATATAGCATCTACAAGAGCCATTATGTCTGAGCCAAATTCTGAAGCTTATGCTGCTAGTAAAGGTGGAATTGTAGCCCTTACCCATGCACTTGCTGCATCTTTTAGCAGAGATAAAATTTCCGTTAACTGTATATCTCCTGGTTGGATTGAAACAGGTGATTATTCTAAATTGCGACCAATCGATCATGAGCAACATCTTTCAGGTAGAGTAGGAAAACCCGATGATATTGCTAGGGCTTGCATCTTCTTGACAGATAAAGAAAATGACTTTATAACTGGCGTTAATCTCATTGTGGACGGTGGAATGACAAGGAAGATGATTTATGTAGAATAGATATACAATTTCCGGAGATGAAAAAAATGAAAAATAAAAGATATTTCACATTCCTTAAATATATACCTCTAGCGTTGTGCATAATACTTATTATTCTCTATTTATCAAACAAAGATAAAATAACTGTCCAAACAATTATAAACTATACACCTAAAAATCAATTAACAGCCGCACTGGTCCTATTATCTTTATATGCTTTAAAAAGCTTAAGTATTGTATTTCCAATCATTATACTTGAAGTTGCCTCTAGCCAGCTATTCCCAACAATTATTGCTTTCATTATAAATATGCTTGGTATAATATTGGGAATGGTTATATCCTATTTCGTAGGCTATTTCTCTGGCTCAAGTGCAGTTGAAAAAATCACGCAAAAATATCCTATTATTGAAAAATTCATTAAAAAGCAGAGCAAAAGCCCTTTCTTTACATGCTTTTTATTGAGAACCCTTACAGTTTTCCCTAGAGAAGCTGTAAGCATATATTCAGGTGCTGTGAGATTCCCATTTGGCATTTACCTATTGGCAGGTACTTTAGGCTCAATTCCAAATACTATACTAGCAACATTATTTGGAGCAAATGTTACAGAACCAACTTCACCTGCATTTTGGATTTCAATATTATTAATGCTTATTTTAGCAGGAGGATCTTTTTTAGTCTATAATAAGTTAGTAAAAGATAAATAGGCCGCCTAATCATAAAAGGCACTTAAGGTAAATCTTAAGTGCCCATTTTCTATATATTTTGAATCATTAAACCTTGCTTTTCCTATCTTTACCAATAAATGTTCTGGAATATTACCAATCCTATTTTATATCATTTTTGGTACAATAATCTAATTTATTGTTCACATTTTATGAAACTTTGGTCATCCCTACTTCAATTTTCACAAATACAATAATTTCCATTTAATTTTAACATAAATCTTATTGGAGATATTTTGCAATTTCACATTTAACATTCCAATGTCAAATCATTAAAATACAATTTTATGAAAAAAATGGTTCTATAATAAATGTTGGGGTGTAAATAAAGCATCCCAATTTATCCTTTTTTGCAAAAAATAAAGCACTTGTGAAATAAATCTGCTAAAATGTAGGTACCTAATACTACACTTAGAAAGGAGATTTATTCACAAGTGCAATACTATTTTATCAATAATTTACTAAATTTAAAAGATGTAATTATAAATAAAATTTCTAACGAGGATAATTCTATTAAAATCTTTATCTCTACTAAACCTAAAGAACATGTTTGCCCTGCTTGCTCTTCTAAAACTTCTAGAGTCCATGACTACAGAGAGCAAATTATTAAGGATTTACCTATTCATAATAAAAATGTTTATCTCG
>NZ_JCANTN010000053.1:0-5009 GCF_059568515.1 Soehngenia saccharolytica DSM 12858
CTGCCAACAGTGTTAAGAACTATTTGCCAGAGTACAAAGAATACTACAACAAAAAGTTTGGTGAAGTGACTACTCACCAACATAAACGAGCACTCGCACTTACATCTCGTAAATTAGTACGCTTGATTTTTGGATTGCTGACTAAAAATCAAATCTACTCCAGCGGTAAAGTTGGAGAGATTCAATAAAACATTTCCAATCACAAGCCTATTTTTTTTTGAAAATAGTAGGTTCTGTTAAAGTTATGCTTTTTTTATCTTTTCTTTTGTTTCCTTTAAAAAACATCCCTTGACATATTACCAGATTGCTTTCATTATGTTTAAATCTATATTATAATAAATTACAGTAACATACAGTTACCACGGTAACTAATTTTAGATAGTGTAAAGTAAAATATGAAAAAATGCTTCGCAAGATTTAAATACTTTCATCCTCTGACAAAATTTTAATCTGCTCAATTGAATTTTTGTCAAGGCTGAAATTAACGGGCTTTCAGCCCGACCTTGACAAAAATTTATGAGCAGATTTTAAAGCATTTTTAAGAGGATGCAAGCATGGATTTGATGAAAATTAGGGGGTACACGAATTCTGAGGTTTAATAACTCTCTAATGCTTGAAAATAAATCATTTGACGCATTTTACACAAATACTACTTAACACAACCTAATTTTAAAAAAGGTGGTATTTATGAATATAAAAAATTATCTAAGTATTTTAAGACTAACAGAGTTATTTGATGGATTTTCTACTGAAGAACTGCTTAATCTTTTTAAAACTCATAATTATATTATCTCTAAATACAATAAAGGCAGCATTATCCATTTTGAAAGCGAGAAATGCAATTACTGGGATATTATTTTAAAAGGCCAGGTATTTGTTCAAAAGATTGATGAAAAGGGAAATGTATTAACTATTACCGAATTTAAGGTCGGAGACAGTATAGGAGGCAACCTATTGTTTTCAAGGTATCCTTATTATCCCATGAGTGTGGTGGCAAAATCAGATGCTGAAATTTTACATATCGATAAAGATTTTGTACTGCAACTTTGTCAGACTAGCCAGGATTTCTTAATACAGTTCTTAACTTGCATATCGGACAAAACTGCTATCTTGACAAGCAAAATTAAATCAATCTCCATGAAATCTATAAAGGAATCTATCATTGAATTCTTAAACTATGAGTACTACTCTCAAAAAAGTAAAGAAATAAAACTTAATATGACAAAAAAGGAATTAGCCGAGAGGTTAGGTATTCAAAGGACTTCTCTTTCCCGTGAACTCAATAAAATGAAAAAAGATGGGCTCATTGACTATAACACCCATTCTATCACTATCTGTGATTTTGATATTATTCGCAAACCCTGAGCAACGAACAGGGAACCAGTATTGAGTTCCCTTTAATCTGTTATTATCAACAATTCTCCATAATAATTTACATTGCCCTCATTATCCACTGTTACACTATAAACGGGGCCAGTCCCAAAACACATTGTTCTTTGCAATTTTATATATTCAAACATGATACTCCCACTTTTCATCTGCATATTCATATTCTTATATGAAAAATACTATATTCCATAGTGAATTAAGTATTTATTTTCACTAATTGCACTAGATACCTTTTCAATAAGCAATTCAAGTTCCTGCGATTGATAATGACTATTTGCCTTGATAATAATCCCTCTAAAATGTTTAAGAGATTCCGGAGGGATAAGCGTCACACCGCAATAATCTAATCCAGTACCTGGCTGCGATGTAACCTGAAAATATGTCTTTATTGCCATTAATTCTTCATTATACTTTATAATTAATTCTTCTATTAAATCATCGCTGACAGAAACACAATTATATTTTACAGGTTCATATTCACTATACCACCTATTTTTTTCAATAGAATCAATTATTCCAAACTCATGCTTTGCCAAATTATAACCCCTCCATGCAAGTATGTTCAACCTAACAAATATTTATAGAAAAATGCGAACAAAATAAATATATGATATTAATCTGATAAATTACCATCGCCATAATCTATAACAATTTTTCTACATTCATCACAGCAGTATGCTTCAACACATGAACCTTTTAGAAAAGAAAACTCAGACAGAATAATTGCTTCATTACTAAATTGAGCAGTTGCGAAAAACTTTCCTTTTTTAGGTTTCCAACTAATTTCATGTTGACTCTGAATTACTCCGTATCTCATCTCTTTACCACAGTAAGGACATATCATAAATTCATCTCCTAAAATAATAAAGTCTTTATTCGCATAATTCTACAAGTATATATCACATACCTTTATTTTACACTATAATCTATAAGAACATCTACTTTTCTATCTCTTCATTACCCTTGTATCCCTAAAGATGTATATTTAAAATAATCATGCTCCAGCCCCAAACCCTCAAAACTTTATCCTTCTCTCCCTGAAAATCAAAAATCCCACAGTAAAGCAGGAGTTATTCTGCATCTACAGCGGGATTCTTGAATGAACTTTATTTTTACAGAGAGAAGTTATTATCATGGAGTAGAACTTATTTTAGTTATATACTAGGAATATGAAACAGTAAAACTGCAACTTTTACCTCTCGATTCTTATCTCCGTTAATGTGAAATCTATAGTTAAACCAAGAATCATTCTGTTTATTCACAAATCCCAAATAATTTGGATGTTGGTTTGTCGTTTCCTCAACACTCTTCAACACAGCGGAAAAATCTTTATTTTGCACAAAAATAATTACTGCAGCCTTTGAATCCCTCCATGTCAAATATCCAAGCAATTGAGTGATTGTCGCCAGATAATTTTTAGGTCCCTTCCAGAACTTGCATTCTGCTATAAATATATTCGAGTTATTATACCTTATTAAAATATCTGTTTTCCCAGATTTATTGAATGTCTCTCCTGTGGCAGACCATTCATACCTCGGTTGGAGAAACAATAAAAAATGGTCTCTTAAATGTTCTTCTTCTTTTCCGGAATATATTGAAGGCATACGTTCAAATTGCTTTCCCACATCGTATATTGTGGCTAGTATATCTTCATATATACCAGGGTCTAGCGTTGGTTCAGGTGTAAATCCCTTTTCTGTAACACTTGGCTTTAGAACTATTTCTTTTTTTGATTTTGATATAGGTACAGAAAAAGTTTTTGAAATATTATCTACTTTTTTTATTGGTACACCAAGTGCTGCAAGCATATTATTTTTCTCTAATATTTTTTGTTTTTTTGATTGTAGAGTAGATTTTACGAAATTATATAACTTGTCGTTATATTGTTGTATATTCCCGAGTAAATTATTCAATTGCTGATTTAGATTATTAACAAAACTTTCAAACTCTCTTTTAACTTTACTAGCATCTTTTTCAAAACTAATTATCTCATAACATAAACATTGTTCTTCTATATATACTTTTTCAGTCCAGAGCATTCTAGGATTAGGTGTGTATTTTAACAATTCAGACATTCCAACAAAGGGAATATGATATACTATTACATCTACAGAATAAAATTTATCATCATATACATTATATCTTCTAGGCCAATATTTACCTTCTATGTCTTTCTGATATGTAGAGACGAATATATTATCGTAATCAAATTGTGGCTCTTTTAATACATATTTATTCGTTATATAATTAATAAATTCTGTTTCATTCACATTCAAAATATAATTTTCTGACTCTCTTTCAATTTCATCCTTTATGGCAACTATCTGCTCACGTTCATAAGTATCAAATTCTTTTTCGCCAAATAATTGAAAATATTGTTTGTTAAAATACAATTTTATTCCCCCCTTAACTCGCAGTTATTAAAATAAAAACCTTCTAAATCAACTTATATCACTTATTAAATCGTATTATAGTAAGACTGTAATGCCTCAATTTTAAATTTATTGCTTGACATGTTTGTCACTGGTGCTATTGTCTTATACCCAAAACCCACTCTTGACTTTAACTATTTGATAATCCTAATATTTGTTTCTGTAACTATTATGTCTTCAGGATTAAACCCCTTATCCCATATGCTGTTGGCTTCTATAAAAATAGATTTTTCCTTTTTTGTTACAAAGCCAGCCAGCATATATTTTTTGCCATCCTCTATATATGGAGTATAAAATACCATCCTTTTATCCAGACTTAGGTCTTTTTCCTTTTCTTCAATGTGAGAAAGGATATTTTGTTTTGCCTTATTAAAATCCAAACCAAGTTGTTCTAAATTGCTAAAAAATCTGTTTGAAAAATTTATTACTTTTTTTCTTTCCATAATCTTCACCCTTTCATATAAAACCTATTTATAACCATGAACTTCACCATTTATTTGCAATATAACACAATTCTTATTATTATTTCAATCATAACAAATGCTTCTGCAGTATATTTATTAAGAATTTATATAAAATAGCATTCATCATATATCTATAAATTCAAACAACCAAATATGTTTTTTCAACTTTGTTTTCATTTTATTAGAACTTTATCAGTTATAAATTTGTTTTTCTTTTTTAAAATTATCATGCTTCAATTTTTAAAAACAGAAAAAGCAGAGCATGTTCTATAGTAAATGCAAATAAAGTCATTGCATAAACTCCCTACAATTTCCAATATTTTTATACCTTAAAATCTTACCAAACCCCGTATTTTCAATATTTCCCCTTGCCCCTTTTACCTTCTGATACCACAACTTTATTTTTATTATAAAAGAACTTTAACATCCGTGTAAATGTCAATCCCAAAATGCATGTTTTTTAGAATCTCAAAATGTATGATTGTTAGAATTAATTATTGGTACTTTTTTTAGTTTCTACCAGGTCAATTTTATCCTTCAGCCTATAAGATGGACCTGTAATCTTAATAATACTTGAATGATGAATTAGCCTATCTAAGATAGCATTTGCCAGTGTTATGTCTGAAAATACTTCTCCCCATTTACTAAATGGTTGATTAGTAGTAATTATTGTAGAATTTTTTTCATACCTTTTGTTAATTAATTGAAATAATAAATTAGCTCC
>NZ_JCANTN010000054.1:0-4609 GCF_059568515.1 Soehngenia saccharolytica DSM 12858
CAAAAATCTTCTCCCCTAGGGGAGAAGAACATCAAATGATGTAAAATAATGTAAAAGAGTTCACAAGATATATAAACAACGACATATTAACAGAGATAAAAGTGTTTCATTTTAAGTTGCATTTTGCCTATTTATATAATAAAATCATTATCCTTGACATAAAATAAATTTTGTCCTATAATATTCTTTGTATCGTCCGTGGAGAGATGGCTGAGCTGGTCGAAGGCGCACGACTGGAAATCGTGTAGGCGCTATAAACGTCTCGAGGGTTCGAATCCCTCTCTCTCCGCCATCATAAATTTTGCCGTGCTAGACGGGGAGGTAGCGGTGCCCTATAACCTGCAATCCGCTATAGCAGGGTTGAAGTCCTACTCGAGGCTTTCCTGTTGTGAGGTCTGCCCTAGATAAGTGGTGTTGACAGTCAGGTCCTGCGCAACGGAAACTCATGAACCTCGTCAGGTCCGGAAGGAAGCAGCGATAAGTGAGAATTTCCGTGTGCCGCAGGGAAACCTTACTCGAGCTAACTGTCTAGGTACCGCTCGGAGTGGGATAGTCGAAGGTAGGTGCACGGCTACATAAAAAGAAGCTAATTACTTTAAAAGTAATTAGCTTCTTTTATTTTATTCAATTATTAAGTCTATCTCATTGTTTTTGACTGTTACAGTTATCTTGCTGCCATCTTTTACTTTTCCTTCGATGATCAGCCTGCTTAGTCTTGTTTCAATTTCTTTTTGTAAAAATCTCTTTACTGGCCTTGCGCCGTATTGTACTGAATATGATCTGTTTAGTATCAATTGTTTTGCTTCATCTGTCAATTTTATAGTTATGTTCCTATCTTCTAGAAGTTTTTCTATTTGTTTCATTTGTAAATCTATAATCTTGAACAATTCATCTCTTTGCAATGGTTTGAACATTACAATTTCGTCAATCCTATTCAAGAATTCAGGTCTAAATGTCCTTCTTAACTCAGCGTTTATCTTTTCTTTAGTCTGTTCTGATATATGTCCTTCTTCTAGCAATCCTTCTAATAGATAGTTTGAGCCAATATTAGAAGTCATGATTATAACAGTGTTCTTAAAATCTACTGTTCTTCCTTGGTTGTCTGTCAATCTACCGTCATCTAGTACTTGAAGCAATATATTAAATACATCTGGATGAGCTTTTTCTATTTCGTCGAATAGCACTACTGAATATGGTTTTCGTCTTACTGCTTCTGTTAGTTGTCCGCCTTCTTCATATCCTACATATCCTGGTGGTGAACCAATTAGTCTAGATACTGAGAATTTTTCCATGTATTCGCTCATATCTATACGAATCATGTTCTTTTCATCGTCAAATAGAGCTTCTGTCAATGCTTTCGAGAGTTCAGTCTTACCTACTCCAGTTGGTCCGATGAAGATAAAGCTTCCTATTGGCCTATTTGGATCTTTTAATCCCGCTCTTGCTCTCAAAACTGCATCGACTACGGCATCTACTGCTTCGTCTTGCCCTATAACTCTTTGATGCAATATATTCCCAAGATTTAGGAGTTTTTCTCTTTCAGTTTCAAGTAATTTATTTACAGGTATGCCAGTCCATTTTGCAACTACTTCAGCAATTTCTTCTTCAGTTACTTCTTCTTTGAGCATTCTTTCTCTAGTGTTGTCTTTTTGTTGAGCTTCTGCCAATTGCTTTTCTAATTCCACTAGCCTACCGTATTTAAGTTGTGAAAGTCTTTCAAGGTCATAGTTTCTTTCTGCTTCTTCAATCTCTCGTTTTACTTTGTCTATTTCCTCTTTGATATTCTTTACTTTTTCAATTTCTTTCTTTTCTTCTTCCCATTGAGCTTTCAATAAATTGAATTTATCTTTTAACTCTGATAGTTCCATTTCTAGCTTTTGCAGCCTTTGTTTTGAAGCTTCATCAGTTTCCTTTTTTAGAGCTTCTCTTTCAATTTCTAATTGAAGTATTCTTCTGCGCACTTCATCTATTTCTTGAGGCATGCTGTCTATTTCTGTCCTTAACATCGCACAAGCTTCGTCCATTAAATCAATTGCTTTATCAGGTAAAAATCTATCTGTGATATATCTGTCAGATAGTGTTGCTGCAGCTATTACAGCTCCGTCAGAAATTCTAATCCCATGGTGAATTTCATATTTTTCTTTAAGTCCTCTTAGTATAGATATTGTATCCTCTACTGTTGGTTCAGATACTAGAACCTTTTGGAATCTTCTTTCTAGCGCTGCATCTTTTTCGATGTATTTTCTGTATTCATCTAATGTTGTGGCACCTATTGTATGCAATTCTCCTCTTGCTAGCATTGGTTTTAAAAGGTTAGATGCATCCATTGCTCCTTCTGTTCTACCAGCGCCAACAATGTTGTGAATTTCATCTATAAACAGTATTATCCTTCCATTTGATTTCTGAATTTCTGACAATACTGCTTTTAGCCTTTCTTCAAATTCTCCTCTGTATTTTGCTCCTGCTATCAATGAGCCCATATCCAGTGCAAATATAGTCTTATCTTTTAAACCTTCTGGTACATCTCCATTTACAATCCTTTGTGCTAAGCCTTCTACTATGGCTGTCTTACCTACTCCTGGATCCCCTATTAACACTGGGTTGTTTTTAGTTCTCCTTGAAAGTATCCTAATTACATTTCTTATTTCATTGTCTCTTCCTATTACAGGATCAAGTTTCCCTTTTCTAGCCTCATCAACGAGGTCTCTTCCAAATCTGGTAAGAGCCTCATAAGTAGCTTCAGGATTATCTGATGTTACTGTCTGATTTCCTCTTACTTTTCTCAATGCTTCTAAGAAGTTTTGTCTATTTATATTGTATTTTTTAAGAATTTCCTCTGACATAGATCCCTTTTGATTTAATATCGCTAAATAAAGGTGTTCAACGCTCACATATTGGTCGTTAAATTTTTTTGCTTCTTCTTCAGCATCTACCAATATCTTCGAATATGTCCTACTTGGATATAGTGATCCTCCGGTTTGTTTTGGAAGTTTTTCTACTTTTCTTTCTACATCAGCTTTTACTAATTCTGAGTTCAAGTCCATAAGCGACAATACTCTTGGGATTAGTCCATCTCTGTCATTTAAAAGTGCTAAATGAATATGGATATCTTCCAATTGAGGATTGCCTAATCTGATTGCTATGTTTTGTGATTCTTGTATAGCTTCTATGCTTTTTTGTGTGAATTTTTCTAAATCCATACTATCACCTCGCTTAATTATTTAATTCTTGAGTAGTTATCTCTTTTAATTTTCTGTACAGATCTTCTTGCTCTTTTGTCATATTTAAAGGGTTTACTATTTCAATTTCAAGATATAAATCGCCTTTATTGCCTTTTAAGTCAACAAATCCTTTTTTGTTTAGTCTTAATCTCTTCCCTGTGTTAGTCTTTTCAGGTATTTCAACTCTAATCTTACCATCTAGTGTAGTAACTACAATCTTATCTCCAAAGTATGCTTGCCATGGATATACTTTTACTTTTTTGTATACATCTAGCCCTTCCAATCTGGTATTTTCATCTTCTCTTATATTTATCTTAAAGAGTATGTCACCATCTAATCCCCATTTTTGGCCCTTTACTTTTACTTTCTTGCCTTCGGTTATCCCTTTAGGAATTTTTACAGTTATATTCTTATTTTCTCCATTTATATTTAGCATCACATCTCTTGTTGAACCTTTATATGCTTCTTCAAGGCTTATCGTAAGTTCAGCTTCATAGCTTGGAGCTTGCCTTTTTTGCTTTCTTTGAGAGCTTCTTTGCCCGAATATATCTCCTATGTCAAATCCTCTAGTTCTAGAGCTACCCATGTCATTTCCGAATATCAAATTAAAGAAGTCGCTGAAATCTCCCATATTATCTGTAGTATAAGTATATGTTCTGCCACCTTGGAAATTTCCAAATCCAAATTGTGATGGGTCAAATTGCTCGCCGCCAGAAAATCCGTATTGTCCAAACTGATCATATTTCTTTCTTTTCTCTTCATCACCTAGTACTTCATATGCCTCATTTATCTCTTTAAACTTTTCTTGTGCTTTCGGATCATCTGGGTGCAAATCTGGGTGATATTTTTTTGCCAATCTCCTGAACGATTTTTTAATCTCATCTTGAGTTGCATTTTTATCTACTTCAAGTATCTTGTAGTAGTCTTTATACTCCATACTCATCACCTACTTTCTTGGTCGCAGTTGTATTATTTGTCTTTAACTTTCTTTGACCTTAATATATTATATAAAAATTTTTCCATCATTTCAATACTATTTTTACCCGGGTCTTTGACACTTACTCCAAAAAATAATCGCTGAAGCCATTGGAAAGGCTTTATTTTTTTGTCAATTTTCGGAAATATTTGTTTCGTATTATCTCGTAGTATGTTATAATATAAAGAATAGGAGGGATTTTTAATATGAGATTATCATTTTCAAAGTCTAAGAATTCAACTTCACTTTATGTTATCAAAGATGTTATAGAAGGAAATAAACGTACTACTAAAATAGTTGAGAAATTAGGTACTGTAAAAGAATTAGAAGAAAAATTAAATGGACAAGATCCTATTGAATGGGCAAAAAAATATATTGATGAATTAAATAAAAAAGAAGATGAACAAAATAG
>NZ_JCANTN010000055.1:0-4307 GCF_059568515.1 Soehngenia saccharolytica DSM 12858
AATATTGTATGCTATTATTTTTATTAAAAGATACAATTCATTGCATTTATGATTTACTAAACTATTTTCGCTAAAGGCGTAGCCTTCTTTTATTTATTTATCGTCCAGGTTAAGCTCACGGCCTCTGGGCTGGAGTAGAATAGGTGTGGACCAGATGGCCAGGTTAAGGGTCTTTGTAGCGAACGGCGGAAATGTATATGACATATTTATGCAAAAGAAAAAAGCAGCAATAGATGAAGCAAGGGAGGTAAAAGTGGAC
This sequence comes from Soehngenia saccharolytica DSM 12858, assembly GCF_059568515.1. Classification (NCBI taxonomy): domain Bacteria; kingdom Bacillati; phylum Bacillota; class Tissierellia; order Tissierellales; family Tissierellaceae; genus Soehngenia; species Soehngenia saccharolytica. The sequence continues at coordinate 260 of NZ_JCANTN010000055.1, forward strand.
CGTGAGATTATCAGGAAGAGAAAGCTTACAGCATCGCGCGAAACCATCGGTAACATAACCATTTTGAATATTGGAAAAAGGACTTGGGCTTCCCAGTTCCTCAAGTCAGTGAGGGATGCTTAAAGTAGCAGGTTAACAGGAGATTACTTTTATTTTTAAAACCCATAGTATCTTGACGCTATCATTTAATATTTTTATCTTTTAAATTTAGTAAATTTAGTATAAAATCATTATGAGACAATTTGACAACACTCCTTTAAAATATGGTTTTGGTTGATTATATTTTACCAGAGTTTGTCAGTTGTCTCATCTTTTTTGTAAATAAAATGGTGCTGGTTTTTAATTACCAACACCAAAAATTATAGAGCCTTTATTTTTAGGGAAAAATAAATGTTAGGGTAAATTATTTTCTACCCCAACATTTATTATAGAACCAAAAATATTTTATCTATTCCTACTGTTGACCTTCTAATTACCTTGCTTAATATTTCTCCTGAATTACGTAATTTTTGCGGTTTTTTAACTATTCCGAATAAGTCTCCATTTTCTAGGTTTAAATCTAATTTCCTAGAAGATTTAAATGTTCTATTTCATAACTTGGTTGATGTAACTGAGGATTTCTGCTTAAAAGCTAATCCTTTTTTAGCTTCTATCTTAATCACTGATACCACTGGAGTTGAAGCTTATGTTACTGAGAATAATCCTAAATTCTATCAATCTCAACTGCGTAAAGCTAAAGCTTATGCCAAATTTTTTTCTAAGGATAATCCAGATTCAACTTTTGATATTGAAAAGTATGCCCAAGGTCAAATGCCTAAGTCTGCTAATTCCAATCCTGATATGAAGTTAGCTTATCTTAATGGCCATTTTGGATACTTCCAAAAATGTATTATCTCTACCAATGCTCTTGGTGTTGTTAGAAATGTTAACTTTTTTAATTCAGATAACAACCTTGCCCAAGATTTGAGACCCCAAGATATTAAGGATTCCTATGATGCTAAATCTTTGATCCCAACTCTAGAAACTTTTTTTCAACTGCATCCCAATTTCTCATATAAATATTTTTTAGGAGATGCTGGATTTGATGCTGATGATAATTATGCTTATCTTCATCAAAAAACATTATGCCTATTATCTCTTTAAATCCTCGTAATTCACCTAGTTTACCACAACCTGGATTTAATGAAGTAGGAGTTCCTCTTTGTCCATATGATTCTTCTTTACCTATGATTTACGATGGTATCACTCGTGAAAAAGGTAGAGCTGATAGAATAAAGTATATATGTCCAAAGGCTAAGAAAATTAATGTTAAAGGTAAAATCAGCTATATACTAAATTGTGAAAATCCATGTACCAATTCAAAGTGTGGAAGAATTAAGCAAATTACTATACATCATAATTATCGATTTAATTCTTCTATTCCTCGCGATAGCTTGAAGTGGCAGAAACTATACAAACTTAGAACTATCTGTGAAAGATCCATTTGTCAAATTAAGAATTTCATTCAACTTAAATCATCAAGAGTTAGAAATACCGTATCTCTAAAATCAGATATTTTACTTGCTTGTATTTCTCAACTAATCGCTTTTATACTTATATTTAAAACTAAAAACTATGATAATCCTCTTGCTATTAAATCTTTAATTGCTTAATCTTAGTCAACTAAATATTAATTCTAAAAGGTTGAGTTAAACCTTTGTTTTTCTATACTCTTTTTTTGTTGATATATTAATATTTTTGATAATTTTAAGCTAATTCCTGTGGATAACTCTAAATTTACATTCTGCAACTATCTACTTAGTGAAATCAGTTTTTTATTTACTTATACCCCGTTTATCAATTTACGCACTAAGCATTATATACATCTAAGAATATTTGTACCTTCTAACATATTACTAATAAAAAAGAGCCTTCTCAGGTTTTAGATCTACTAAAATGAGTCAGCTCCTTTTCTTTTCATTATTTTCTTGTATCAAGTACCATCCCTACTCCAACTTCCTTAATACTAATTGTCTTATGGATTGGATTTGTGAATTAATACAATTATTAGTTTCATATGTTAATAAGTTCATTGGTTGGAATCACAGCTTTAGCTGTATAACATTTTATTCCAATATATTATTTTACAATTATTATTGGTCTATTAATATGATGTACCACTTTGTCCGATACGCTTCCTAAGAGAGTTCTTGAAAATGCACCTCTACCTCTGCTACCCATAATTACAAAATCGTAGTTAACCTCTTCTGCATGAAGGACAATTTGCTCTGCAGGATCGCCTTCCTTTTGAATAGTATTAAATGTCCCTGGGAAATCTTTAAAAAATTCAGAAGCATTTTTTAAGATTGCTTCCCCTTCGTTAAAGGCGACTTCTCTTAGGATATCCTTCATCCTTTTTTGCTGAACCCTTGATACTTCCTTTAAAGGATCTACAACTGTAAGAATAGTTACCTCACCTTTCAAAGCTGCTGCAAGTAATTTAGCTTTTTCTAAAACCTTATGAGAATATTCAGATCCATCTACAGCTACTAATATCTTCATTCAGTTCCCTCCCTTATTGACATAATGTATTTAGTAATGTATATATACCCATGATTACTGTCTATGCCCAGATTAACCAAATTAAAATATAACCTACAGTAACAGCTGTTAATGTAAATGGAATACCAATCTTCATGAAGGTTGGAGCACTTACCTCGTATCCTTCTTTTCTTAATATTCCAAGGGCTGCAATATTGGCTGATGCACCTATAGGAGTTAAATTTCCACCCAAAGTAGCTCCTGATAACAATCCGAAATACAATAAATATGGAGAAACACCTAAAATTCCTGAGATTGATTGTACTACCGGAAGCATGGTCGCTATATACGGGATATTATCAATAAAAGCAGAAAATATAACTGATGCCCACACAATTAATGTATAGATGATAAATAAATTGTCTCCACTTAATTTTATGAAAATTTCACTGATTTTATTTACAACCCCAGCCTCTGTTATACCCCCTATTACTATAAACAATCCTGTTAATAACATTATTGTAAAGTAATCAATTTCCTTGATTGTTTTTATCGCATTGTTATTTTTCTTATTTTTAACTATATCTCTTATAGTCCCCACAAAGAATAATGTCATACAAATAATGCCATTTATCGTACTTGGCATACTAGGTAAAAATGATGCTACAATCAATAAAACTATCATAAAAACTAATAGAAAAGAAGGAAAGTAATCACTAACCACTGTTCTATTCATTTTATCAATCTTTTGTGTTTCTTTTTTAAACAAGAATAACAATACCATTGTAGCTGCTAGTGCACCTGCTTGTACTACCCAAAACAAACCTGCTTTTCCTTGGAATACAAAAAAATCTATGAAGTCTAATCCTGCATATCCACCTAGCAAAATAGAAGTAGTATCCCCTACTAAAGTTGCAGCACCTTGTAAATTTGAAGCAACAGATATAGCAATTACACTGTTAACTGGAGATATTTTTAATTTTTTTGCTATAGTTAAGGCAACTGGAGCTACCATTAATACCGTAGCAACATTGTCTATAAATGCTGAGATTAATCCAGCAAATAGGGATAGGGAAATAATTGCCCATTTTACATTAGGCATCTTTTCTAATATAATGTCTGCCAATAATGATGGCATTTTTGATTCAATAAAATATGAAACAATCCCCATAGCCCCTGCTAACATTAAGATTACATTCCAATCTACAACCGTAAGTACCTTATCTGCAGGAAGTATACCTAATATAATATATATAGCTCCTGATGCTAAAGCAATATATGCTCTATAATAAGGTAAAATAATTAGTAATGCGTATGTAAGTACAAATAATAATATTGCTAGTTTCAATCATAATCCCCTTTCTAGTCTTAACTCTTCTATTAGTGCCATTCATTGATAAAATGGTCCCCTAAATAGTATAACATAATCTTGAATTCGGCAAGTGAATTTAAAAAAAGTTTTCGCTTGCCATTTTTATTTTCATTATGAATAAAATTGCATTTGGTATGATATTTTAGACCGTCAGGT
>NZ_JCANTN010000056.1:0-3938 GCF_059568515.1 Soehngenia saccharolytica DSM 12858
CGTTACTTAAAAAGCAAAATTATATCTCGAAGGTGACATTTTCATAGAATAAAATCATGATTTTTTAGGTGACATTTTCACAGGTTATTGACAGGAAAATTAACAATTTAGATTGAGATAAAACTCTATTAATATTCAATATCTAATAAAATCATTTTTTTAATAATTTACTATGTATGACATTAATAGATTAATAGCTATGTTTTAATTGATTAATAGCTATATAGTGGTATAATATCAATAGATTATTTGATATATGAGTAGGGGGAAAACTGATTGGATTATGAAGATAATAGCAAGAAGGGGAAAAGTGAATTGGTTGAATGGTTAAAAAGCATTGCAATTGCTATATTTATAGCAGTATTAATAAAGACCTTTGTTTTTAATACAACATATGTAGTTGGAAATTCAATGTACCCAACATTACACGAAAGCGATAGATTGATAGCTTTAAAATTACCCTTGTATTTTACAGATCCAAAACCTGGGGACATAGTTATATTGAGTGCTCCAGATGCTGAAAACAAAGATTATATAAAGAGAGTGATTGCAGTTGAAGGAGATGTTGTACAAATATCTGATGGCAAAGTTTATGTAAATGGTGTACAAATTGAAGAAAGCTATTTAAATGGCGATGAATACACCCATATTTACAGTGAAAATTATTGGATTGTGCCAGCGGGAGAAGTTTTTGTGTTAGGAGATAATAGAGCTGAAGGTGCCAGCAAAGACAGTAGATATTTTGGGACGGTAAAAATAAAAGAAATAAAGGGCATTGCAAGATTTAGATATTATCCTTTCGATTCTAGATTTGGTAAATTAAAATAACCTCCCAGTTTTGGGAGGATTTTCCTATTTAATAGTTTGGAGGTAAACTAATGCACGTAGACAAAGAGAATATAAGAAATTTTTCGATAATCGCACATATTGACCATGGGAAATCAACTTTAGCTGACCGACTTATTGAAAAGACAGGAATGATGACACAGAGAGAAATGCAAGAACAAGTTCTAGACAAGATGGACTTAGAGAGAGAGAGAGGAATCACAATAAAGTTAAAAGCTGTAAGGCTCAATTACAAAGCAAATAATGGTAAAGAATATATCTTCAATTTGATAGATACTCCTGGACATGTCGATTTTAACTATGAAGTATCAAGATCATTAGCTGCTTGCGAAGGAGCTATTTTAGTTGTTGATGCAACACAGGGAGTAGAAGCACAGACATTAGCGAATGTTTATCTAGCTATAGATCAAGATTTAGAGATATTTCCTGTAATAAATAAAGTCGATTTGCCTAGTGCCAGACCAGAAGAAGTAGCCCAAGAAATCGAAGATATTATTGGAATCGATGCCTCATTTGCACCACGAATATCTGCTAAGGAAGGACTTAACATAGATCAAGTACTAGAGGGAATTGTTGAAAGAATCCCTGCACCTATTGGTGATGAAAACAAACCATTAAAAGCATTGATTTTTGATTCATATTATGATCCATATAAAGGGGTAACTTGCTACATAAGAGTTTTTGATGGAAAAATTTATCCTGGCATGAAAATTAAAATGATGTCAACTGGTAAAGAATTTGAGGTAACAGAAGTCGGGATTAGTACATCAAAACAGATTCCTATGGATTTTTTAAGCGCAGGTGAAGTTGGATATGTAGCAGCGAGCATAAAAAATGTCAAAGAAGCAAGAGTGGGAGATACTATAACTGATGCATTAAATCCCACAGAAAAACCTCTTCCTGGTTATAAAAAAGTAACACCTATGGTTTATTGTGGAGTGTATCCTGCTGAGGGAGAAGACTTCAATAGTGTCAGAGATGCATTGGAAAAGTTGCAAGTTAATGATGCTAGTCTAGTATTTGAACCTGAAACATCCCAAGCATTAGGCTTTGGATTTAGATGTGGATTTTTAGGACTACTTCATATGGAGATAATTCAAGAAAGGCTTGAAAGAGAATTTGATTTAAATATAATAACAACAGCTCCAAGTGTTATTTACAAAGTACACAAGACAGATGGAGAGATCATAGATATTCAAAACCCTTCAAATTTGCCTAAACCATCTGAAATTGATTATATAGAAGAGCCTATAGTATCAGCTTCTATTATGACTCCATCTGAGTATGTTGGCGCTATAATGGAGCTTTGCCAGAACAAGAGAGGCGTATTTCTAAATATGGAGTATCTAGATGAAAAAAGAGTAACTTTAAAATATGAATTACCGTTGAATGAAGTAATATATGATTTTTTTGATGCACTAAAATCCAAAACTAGAGGATATGCATCATTTGATTATGAGCTAAAAGGATACGATCGAAGTAAACTAGTAAAATTAGATATATTGATTAATGGAGAATTAGTAGATGCTTTTTCTATAATTGTGCATGAAGAGAAAGCTTATGAAAGAGGAAGAAGCATAGCTGAAAAACTTGTAGATGTAATACCAAGACACCAATTTGCAATACCAATACAAGCAGCTATTGGATCCAAGATTATTGCAAGAGAAACAATAAGAGCTCTAAGAAAAGATGTTTTAGCCAAATGTTATGGAGGAGACATTACTAGAAAGAAAAAACTGTTAGAAAAGCAAAAAGAGGGAAAGAAAAGAATGAGACAAATTGGCTCTGTAGAAGTACCACAAGAAGCTTTTCTTAGTGTTTTAAAATATGATGAAAAGAAGTAGATTAGGCATGGAGAAATTAGGAATTTATATCCATATCCCATTTTGTATAAAAAAATGCGATTATTGCGATTTTGTTTCAGTAAAACCAAGTGAAGAGATGATTGAAAGATATATCAATTCCCTTATTAATGAGATAAAAATCTATAGCAAGTTGATTGGTGGATATTTAGTGGATTCTATTTTTATTGGAGGAGGTACTCCTTCTAGCATCGATATCAAGTATATTAATAGAGTATTTGAAACATTAAACAATTCATTTAATATTGATTCAGATGCTGAAATAACAATTGAAGTTAATCCAGGGACTATTGATAATAAAAAAATAAAAGCATACAAGGAAAATGGAATCAATAGAATTAGTTTAGGAGTACAATCACTAAATGATAAAATTCTGTATAACATAGGGAGAATACACAACAAAGAAGATATTATAAACACTATTAAGTTGATTAAGTTAAATGGCTTTGACAACTTAAACACAGATTTAATGATAGGATTACCTGGGCAAACATTACCTGATGTGATAAATAGCTTAGAACAAATTATAGAGTTAAAACCAACCCACATATCTTTATATAGTTTGATCATTGAAGAAGGGACTAAATTATACGAACTTGAAAAAAACGGCAAGCTAATTCTTCCAAGCGAAGATGAAGAAAGACTGATGTATCATGATGCAAAGGAATTCTTAGAAGAAAATGGATATTTGCAGTATGAGATATCGAATTTTTCCCAAAATGGTTTTGAATGCAAGCACAATCTAAAATATTGGACTTTAAAACCATATATTGGACTTGGATTAAATAGCCACTCAAACATTTGGAATTACCGATATTGGAATTATTCAAATTTCACTGATTACAATGAAGCACTTAATCGAGGTAGCCTACCTATATCGAATAAAGAATTTATTAGCACTAAATCGAGAATAACTGAATTTATGATACTTGGGATTAGATTAAATTCAGGTATTAACAGAGAAGAATTTTATAAAGAATTTGGTACTGACATTGACTATTTCTATAAAGATGCTATTCAAAAGAACAAAGATTTAGGGTTAATTTATGAAGACAGGCGAAGCATTAAACTAACAAAAAAAGGACTTGATTTTAGCAATATTGTAGAATTAGATTTCTACATTTAATACAAAAATACTGTCAATAGTCAGTGAAAATGTCATGTAAAAGTATAAAGTTTTATTCAATGAAAATGTCACTATTAGAATTTGAAAATATATTTACACTGTTT
>NZ_JCANTN010000057.1:0-3876 GCF_059568515.1 Soehngenia saccharolytica DSM 12858
TTAATGAATATATACCCAAAATGGGGGGAATCCAGCCATTTCAATATATAAAATATAGTGATTATGCGAGTCGCAGAGTTCTGCAACGAGCTATATTAATAGAATTAAAGGGGGATCCAAAATGCCTGTAAAAGAAAAACAATCCTTAAAGACAAATACTAATTGGTGCAAAGGATGTGGAATTTGCGTTTTTGTATGTCCAAAGCAAGTTTTGGCGGTTGAAGATGAAAAAGTAGTTATTAAGAATGTAGATAAATGCATAAAATGTGGCCAATGTGAATATCATTGTCCAGATTACGCTATATATTTAGAGGAGGAAAAGTAATGTCTGAAATAAAATTAATGCAAGGCAATGAAGCGTGTGTAGCCGGTGCAATACATGCTGGTATGAGATTTTATTCTGGATATCCAATAACGCCATCGACTGAAATAGCTGAACTGTCATCCGAATTACTACCTAGATTTGGTGGTAAATTTATACAAATGGAAGACGAAATCGCTGGTATTGCTGCTGCACTTGGAGCATCTTTAACTGGTATTAAATCTATGACGGCGACATCTGGGCCAGGCTTTAGTCTTAAACAAGAAAATATTGGATATGGGATAATGGCTGAAATACCTATCGTAATTGTTGATGTCCAAAGAAGTGGTCCAAGCACAGGCTTGCCTACATCTCCTTCACAAGGCGATATAATGCAAGCAAGGTGGGGTACACATGGAGATCATTCAATTATAGTACTATATCCATCTTCAGTTAAAGAAATTTATACAACAACAGTTAGAGCTTTTAACCTTTCAGAGAAATATAGAACTCCGGTTATATTACTTTTAGATGAAATTATTGGTCATATGAGAGAAAAAATAGATTTAGAAGAATTGAAGGACATAGAAATTTATGACAGAAAAAAACCAACAATATCTCCTGATAAGTATTTAGCATATAAAGTGAACGAAAATGATATAGTCCCTGAAATGGCTTCTTTTGGAACAGGGTATAGATATAATGTAACGGGATTAGTTCATGATGAAACGGGATTTCCTAGTGGCAATGAGGTTGTAGCAGATAAACTACTTAAAAGGCTAATAAATAAAATAGAAAATAATAAAGATGACATTGTAACATATGAAGAATATTTACTCGAGGATGCTGATTATGCTATAGTTTCGTTCGGAGCTATATCTAGATCGTCTAAAGTTGCTGTGAACAAATTGAGAGAATCAGGGATAAAAATAGGCATGTTTAGACCCATTACAATATGGCCTTCGCCAGAAAAGCAATTATATGAATTGAGTAAAAAAGTAAAGAAAATTTATGTTGTTGAGTTAAATGCAGGGCAATACATGCTGGAAGTCCAAAGGATTGCAGCTGGACAGTGTAGTATAGGAAAATATGGCAAGATTAATGGAGATATAATTACTCCACAAGAAATAGTTTCATTTATTAAGGAGGATATATATGCCTAGTGAATTAGTAACCAATTATTTTAGAACGGAAACGCTTCCACATATTTGGTGCCCAGGTTGTGGAAATGGAATAGTTACTAGAGCTATAGTAAAAGCTATTGATAATTTAAATATACCTAAAGATGATGTTTGTATTGTATCAGGTATTGGTTGTTCTTCAAGAGCAGCTGGCTACTTGGACTTTAATACTCTGCACACTACACATGGGAGAGCACTGGCATTTGCCACTGGAGTGAAATTAGCAAATCCCAAATTACATGTGATTGTTATTACGGGCGATGGCGATTCTTCTGCGATAGGAGGAAATCATTTAATTCATGCCGCTAGAAGAAATATAGATTTAACAACAGTCGTGTTTAACAATAGCATCTACGGAATGACTGGAGGACAATACTCACCTACAACACCTACTGGAGATAAAGCTACAACTGCACCTTATGGAAGCATTGACCCAAATTTTGATTTATGTGAATTAGCAAATGCTGCTGGTGCGACATATGTTGCAAGAGGCACCGTTTATGCTGTAAATATGCTTGAAAAAGTGATACAAGAGGGAATTCTAAATAAAGGTTTTTCCTTTATTGAAGCTATTTCAACATGTCCAACTTATTATGGCAGAAAAAACAAAAAAGGTTCAGCGGTAGACATGATTCAGTACTTGAAAGAAAATGGCGTAATGTATTCTGCTTGGAATAAAATGAGTGAAGAAGATAAAATTGGCAAATTCCCTATAGGTAAATTATATTCTAAAGAAAGAAAAGAATATACTGAGCAGTATCAAAGGCTAATTGATTCTCTTGGAAAGGAGAGAAATTGATGAAACAATATGAAATTAGGTTGACAGGTTCAGGAGGGCAAGGTCTTATTACTGGAGGTATTATACTTGCTGAAGCTGCAATACTTGATGGCAAAAATGCACTTCAGTCTCAATCATACGGGCCAGAAGCAAGGGGTGGAGCTAGTAAAGCAGAAGTTATTATCAGCGATAAAGAGATTGTTTTTCCTAAGATCACTGAATGTGATTTACTTCTCGCTCTTACAAATGTTGCATGCAAAAAATATATAAAGACGCTAAAAGAAGGTGGCATTCTTGTAATTGATAGTTCAGTAGATAAACCGGATAGAAATGATATCAAAGTATATCAAATTCCAATAATTGAAACAGCAAATGAAAAACTAAAAAAGTCTATGGTAGCAAATATTGTAGCGTTGGGAGCACTTAATGAAATACTAAATCTCGTATCAGAAGAATCTTTGGAAAAAGCTGTTTTAGATAGAGTACCAAAAGGTACAGAAGAGTTAAACAGAAGTGCTTTAATTGAAGGGAGAAATTTAATTAAATAGAGAGAGGATATTGCTGATGGATCAGAATGTAATTCAAAATATTCAAGAAAGTTTTATGAATCTCAGCAAAGCACAAAAAATCATAGCAGAATATATCATAAATCACTATGATAAAGCAGCATTTATGACAGCAGCAGCTATAGGCAATCAATTGAATGTAAGCGAGTCAACAGTAGTTAGATTTGCAAATGCTCTTGGCTATGCTGGATATAAAGAATTGCAACGGGATTTGCAGGAATTAATAAGAAACAGATTGACTACCGTTCAAAGAATATCTTTATCTGATGAGCTAAATAATAGTAGCGAGTTTATCGAGAAAGTTATGGGAAAAGATATAGAAAACATGAGGAAAACAATGCTTGAAATTGATGAAACGAATTTTAATTCAGCTGTTGAAAGTGTGATTGAAGCTAACAACATCTATATACTTGGATTAAGGAGCTCGACATTTCTAGCGGGTTATTTGAATTTTTATTTGAACTTTATATTCGACAACGTAAGATTAATTCAACCTACTGCCAATGATATATTTGAACAGTTAGCTAAAATTAAGACAAACGATGTTCTGATTTGCGTTACTTTCCCAAGGTACTCAAAAAGGACGTTAGATGCTCTAGATTATGTAAATACTAAAGGTTGCAAAATTATAACATTTACCGACAGTGGGTTATCTCCAGCATATAATCGGTCGGACATATCGCTAATAGCTAAGTCGGAGATGTTATCCTTTGTAGACTCTCTAGTAGCGCCTATGAGCCTTTTAAATGCATTTATATTGGCAATAGCAAGCAAAAAAAGAGAGGACATAACTCCATATTTTGAAGAATTGGAGTCTATATGGGATAAGTATGGTACTTATAATGAATCGAATAATACAAAAAACAACTAGTTTTCTAGTTGTTTTTTGTATTATTTGCTCATAAATAATATTATCATAAATGATATAAAAGTATATTAAAATATGATATTATAATATAGGCTCTCGGAATAGGATGAAGGTTCAGGATTAAAATATTGCAAATTTAATAATAAGGTCCTAGTTTTTCAAAGAAATATTCGATTTAAAAA
>NZ_JCANTN010000058.1:0-3797 GCF_059568515.1 Soehngenia saccharolytica DSM 12858
GTTAAGCTTTTTAGAAATATTATACAAGAAAAAATGTATAAATTTGTGCATTTTGAGATTCTAATTTTTCTACATTATCAGTTTATCATTTACAATCCGTAAAAATACCTTTTCTTTTTCTAAAATTTCTTCTTCATCATTTCTGAAACAGAAAAAATACGTCAAGTTCTTATAAAAAGTAAATAATGTCCTTATCCCTTTACCCTTTTATCCCCATTTCCCTTGTATTTTATATACTTTATCCCCATTCTTGCATCAAGAAATGTGAATAAAATCTTAATATAAGGACTTTATTTTCATTTTGATAGAACTTTACCGCTTATGAAACAACTTTTCTGTTTCTGATAATTTTAAACATATCATTTTTAGAAACAGAAAAAAAGTCCTATGTTATATCTAAAAAGTAAATAAAGTCCTATTACAAATTACCTTTATTTCCCATTTATCTTGTGTCTTGGAACTCTATTAACTCCAGTATTTTCAACACTTTCCCTTATTCCTTATCCCTTTAGATAATACAACTTTATTTTATTTTTGAAACAACTAATTAACCCCTATTTTAAGCCCAAAATATTTCCTATTTTCCTTACCCCTTTTTCCTTAATCCTAACTATATGTAACCCAAATAAACTCCTTTTCTTTTTCAAATAAACTCCTTTCACCAACACCCCTCAAACCCTTGAAAATACTGGCTTGTTATTCTCTTCCAATTTCCCATTTAATTCCTTTTTCCTTATTCCTTACTTCCTAAAGTCCTTTCATTCCTCAATTTTTAGGGCAAAAAATGAAAATAAAGTGCTTTTAGAGAAAAGGGTTAAGGGGGGAGGATTAAGGGGGGATTTTGTCCATTTTTCATTTCATTTTCTTTTCCATTCAATCTTCCAATCCATTGATTTTTCTGGCTTTTAGCCTTATTCCTTGTTCCTTATCCCTTAAAACTAATACATAAAAAAACATGGCCTACAGGGCTTTTCTTCTCCCTAATAAACCATGTTTTCTAATACTACTTTATTTACCCCGTTTCATACATTTGCAAAATGATAGGAGTTTATTTGATGGAGACATAACCATGTTTGTGCTTACATCTCTGTTCTATTGTACATTGCTTTTGCCAATGTAACTTCGTCAAAGTATTCTAAATCCCCACCTACTGGTATGCCATGAGCTATTCTAGTAACTTTGACTCCTAAAGGCTTAATGAGCTTTGAAATATAAAGCGCAGTAGCTTCTCCTTCTACTGTGGGATTTGTTGCAAGTATTACTTCTTTTACTTCATCTTCTTTAAATCGCTCCAACAATCCTTTTATATTTAAATCAGAAGGCCCAATATTATCCATCGGTGAAATTGTCCCATGAAGCACATGATAAAGCCCTTTGTACTCTTTGGTTCTCTCCATGGCCACTACATCTCTTGGTCCTTCTACTACACATATGGTCTTTCTATCTCTTGTGCTGTCTTTGCAAATAGTGCACATATCCGAATCTGTAAAATTGCCACATACACTGCAAAACTTAATTTTATCTTTAGCTTCGATTATTGCCTGAGAAAGCCTTAAGGCTTCATCTCTATCCATTTCCAGCACAAAAAAAGCTAACCTCTGAGCAGATTTTCTGCCTATTCCAGGAAGTTTTGAAAACTGCTCAATTAAGTTTGCTATAGGCAATGCATAATAATCCATCTACATCTCTCCTTTAGAATAGCCCTGGTATGTTCATGCCCCCTGTTACACTTTGCATCTCTTTTGCTGCAAATTCTTCAGCTTTTCTTAAAGCTTCATTTACTGCAGCTACTATTAAGTCTTGTAACATTTCTACATCTTCAGGGTCTACTACATCTTTGTCAATATCTATGCTTAAAACTTCTTTTTTCCCATTCACAACTACTTTTATCGCTCCACCGCCTGCTGTAGCCTCAATTTCTTCTGCATCGATTTTAGCTTGAATTTCTTCCATTTTCTTTTGCATCTTCTGCATTTGTTTCATCATATTATTCATATTTCCACCCATTCCTGGATATCCGCCTTTTGCCATCGTTATTCCTCCTCTATAATTTCTACTAAATCTTCACCAAAGAAGTCTATTACTTCTTTTATTTTTTCTTCCTTTGTCTTCTCTTTTATTCCTATTTCGTTCTCTTTGGTCATTTCTTCTAATTGGTCTGACATAGCAAATACCAATTCTATAGGAGTGCTAAAATATTCTGAAAGTGTCTGTTCTAAAAATTCTTTGTTTTGTGGTGAATTCACTGCATTTTTATGAAATTCAAACCCTTCTTTATATGTTATTACAATCCTGTTTTCATCTACTCTTTGTACTTCTCCCTCCATAATTAAAGCGTATATGCTGATTTTTTTGGACTTGATAATCTGCATAATTTTAGGCCATTGTGCTTTTACGTATTTTAATGAAAATTTCTCTTCATTTGTGCTCTGTGTAACGTTAGTCTCTTGTTTTAGTGCCTCCACTTTTGTCGAGAGTTTTTCTTTTGGTTCTTCTTTAATGCTTTCTTTAACGGCTTTCTCTTGTTTTGTAGATTTTCTCTCTTCTGAGATTGATACATCACTCTCAATCATCTTAACTATTGCAAGCTCTAAAACGATACGAGGTTGTAGCGCCCATTTTACATTTGAATCCGTATCTCTAAGTATTTCCAAACATCTTAATATTTCTTCTAACTGAAACTTCTCACTTTGAGTGACATATCTATCTACATCTTCTGTAAAAATAAGCTCTTCAGGGTTTTTAGACACCTTTGAAATCATCAAATTTCTAAAGTGATATGTCAAATCCTTTACGAATTGTTGAATGTCTTTTCCTTCCAAAATTACTCTCTCTAAAATTTCAAGAGATTTGCCTAGATCCTTTTCATTTATAGCATCAACTAATTCAAAAATCAAGTCACTGCTTGTTATTCCTAAAATATTGATGCAATCCTCATAAGTTATATTTTTGTTATCATATGCAATAAGTTGATCCAAAAGACTTAGAGCATCTCTCATGGCTCCGTCGGAGTTTCTTGCAACTAGTTCCAATGCTCTTTTCTCTACAGTAATATGCATGCTATCAATTATGGTTTGCATATTTGTGATAATATCGTTATTTGTTATCCTCTTAAAATCAAACCTTTGGCATCTCGATAAAATGGTTTGTGGTAGTCTTTCAGGCTCAGTTGTTGCAAGTATAAATATCAAGTGTTTAGGTGGCTCTTCCAAAGTCTTTAGTAAAGCATTGAAAGCTTCATTTGTTAGCATGTGAACTTCATCTATAATATAAACTTTGTACTTTGCAACTGATGGTGGATATATTATCTTTTCTTTTAATTCCCTTATATCCTCTATCTTTCTGTTGCTTGCAGCATCCATCTCTATAACATCCATCAAGCTCTCGTCCAATATGCCTTTGCACACGCTACATTCATTGCATGGATTTCCGTCTATTGGATTTAAACAATTCACAGCTCTTGAGAGCACTTTAGCGGCTGAAGTCTTACCTGTTCCCCTGGTTCCCGAAAAAAGGTATGCATGACCAATGTTGCCACTTTTTACTTGGTTTTTTAATATTTTTGTGACATGATCTTGACCTAAAATATCATCAAATGTTTTAGGCCTATATTTCCTATATAGGGCTTGATACATAGCTATCATCCTTACTGTTTAATATTTATAATTATATCAAAATTATCAATGTTTAACAAATTATGATTTAAGGCGAATTGTATAATTAAATGAAACACAACTAAAAAAACAACGCTCATGAGAGCTTCTCTGTTATAATGTTATCAACGACAATAAACAGAA
>NZ_JCANTN010000059.1:0-2819 GCF_059568515.1 Soehngenia saccharolytica DSM 12858
GTACAAATATTATCCCATAAGACTTATGAGATAGAAAAGAAAATATAGTTTTTAAACTATGACTTTATTATACGAGGTGGTGAGTATATATGTCTACAAAAAAAATCATATTGTTACTTCTTGTTCTATCATCATTAGCAGTAGGCTCTATTATAGCTTATAGAGGCGGGAAGAATGTGAGTTATACTGATGCTGAAATTGAGGAAATGTCTGCTAGTGACTTGTATGAAGTACTCATAAATAACGGGTTACAGGTGAACGAAGATTTAAAAAAAGAACTCACTGATGAGCAGTTAGCAGAATATATAAAAAGTGACTTCAATCTTCTGAAAAACGGTGCTACCTCGCGAAGTCATGCAGGGTACAAAGAAATGGCAGACGACATAAAGAAGATATATGAAAGCATCCTAAGAAAGTAACAATTGTATTAAAAAATAATTAAGAATAGAGGACAATATGGGTATGAAAAGTAAAAAGTTGCATTTCTTGGCACTGGTAACTTTGCTAGTTGCTATTTTCATGACGACATTATCAGCTGTTCATGCACAGGAAAATGATTCGATTCCTAAAGAAACAATACTTTCTTTTGACAGTACTAATATGTTAAAGACGTTAGAAGCTAATGGATTGCGGTTACCTTCGGATTATCAAAAACATAAGGATATAGCTAAATTTTTTGTATCAAATTATGTACCCTTGTTGATTGAAGGCAAGGTAAACCCGTATATTGCATCATTTAATTATGAGCAATCAAATCAAATGATGGCTGAAATGGCAAGGGTTCTTACTAAAATGAACTTGCTTCAAGCGAAAACCCTTTTGCAATATACTTTGCAAAACAGTACAGCTATTGGTTCTTGGAGTAGTTCTTATTTGAATTATAACTGTTACGCTTATTCACTAGGTATGGTGTCAGGTTTGCAACCAGGGGCAACATCAAATACTCCATTTAGCATGTCTTTATCTATTTCTCAAATGGCAGATGTTGTTTTAGCTGATTTGGATGTAATGGGTTATTGGGGTTACAAAACTACAACTAAGCCAACAAGCTTTCCTGATCAGTGGTTTAGAGTAATCTGCATCAGAAAAGATAACAGTAATGTTGATTATCATTTTATGAAGACTTATGATACATTAAATGCTTGGGCACATAAACCAGGTGGAACGCAACCGTTAAGGTGGAACTATTCATCTCCAGGAACTGCTATTTGGACGAATGAGTACGTTTATATGGGTACGGCTTACCCAGGGAATGTTACTTATGAAAGTCAAATTTATTACATTATTTATAAAGGTAAAAATGATCCTGGTATCCAGCCACTTAAAGGACAATAAGTGCAAGTGACTCCACATCTGAGCTTTGTTTTCTTATAAATAATGTCAAATAGGAGTTTTGTGTATTTCACATAGAAATTTTGAGTGATACTAAAGCGGTGGACATAATTCACCGCTTTAGTGTTACCCGGTATAGACAACAACTTTGTGGTGAAAGTACACTACGAGCTTGGTAGTAGGAACTGTTAGCTGAAAACAAGGGTGTCCACAGCGACGTGGAATCTGAAGGAAACTAGAGGCAAAATTCCAAACTGACAAACAGAAATCACATCTGGCTGATTTAGAGTGGACGAGTTTGCTGAACAAAGCAAATTCCAATACTACCCGAGGTCTATACAGTAAATGTGGAGATTACATTGGAGGAAGGTTGTTGCTCTTACCCATGGAGGTTTCATGGACATGGGAAAACATAATATAGACAACATCGTCAACTGTGGAAATAGTGTGGAACACGAAAACACAGAAATGGGTGGCGCAATTCAAGGATGATTGAAAAGGACGACATCGGCACTAACAAACCAACAGTAGAAATGTTAGAAAGAATCTTATCCAGGGATAATATGAATATGCTTACCAAAAGGTAAAAAAAATAAAGGGGTAGGTGGAATTGATAAGATGAAGATAGATGAACTTCTATAACATTTTAAATCCCACTGGGAAGAAATTTTATCATCAATACTGAATTCAAGCTACAAACCAACTCCGGTTAAACGTTTGAAAATACCAAAAGATAACGGTCAAACACGTAAACTGGGGATACCCACATTAGTCGAAAGAGTGATTCAACAGGCAATTTATCAAGCGTTAAGTCCAATATATGAAAATCAGTTTTCTAATACTAGCTATGGATTCAGACCAAATAGAGGATGCCATGATGTATTGAAGAAATGTCAGGGATACTCAAATGGAGGATACTGGTATATAATCGATATGGATTTAGAGAAATTATTTGATACAGTTAATCAATCGATGCTTATGGAAATATTATCAAAAACCATTGATAATCACATGGTTATAACCTTAATACATAGTTTCTTATGCTGGAATCATGGACAAAGGAATGTTCATAATGAGTGACGAAGGAGTTTCTCAGGGAGGCTCTATCAGCCCATTGTTAGCAAATGTAGTTCTAAATGAATTAGACCAAAAGCTTGATGAATGGGGATATTGTTATGTAGGTATGCAGATGATAGTGCGGCACGAAGGCATGTCCAAGTAGCGTAGCTACTTGAAGACAGCTATGCTGTACAGATGATGGCGATAAGTCCGCTGAAATTGCCATACAGGTGAAGATTTCAAACTACCTTAAGGTGCTGTGGTCAAAAGCCATGGTATTGAGCGTTAAGGGAAAGGCAGTATATATACTGTCAAGTGCCTATTATGACCAGTTATTAAACGTCAAGAAGTAATGTAGTTTATTTTGCCTTTGCGATTATAGAATTTCTTTCAGAACCAGTCAAGGGGGAAATCGCCCTTGACAGAAC
>NZ_JCANTN010000060.1:0-2757 GCF_059568515.1 Soehngenia saccharolytica DSM 12858
GATTAGAAAAGAAGACTATATTATTATTTAAGAAATTGATAATTATTACAGTGGAAAACTGTAATTTGATTATAACTATATTGTACAAGGAGGAAAAGATAATGAAGAAACATCTTAAAATTGGTATAAAAATATTAATCTTAATAGGAATGATGGTAGTGTTAAGCTCAAATCATTACAGTATAGCTAATTCTATAGGTCTGGCACAAAATAGAACGGAATATATAGAAGGTTTTATAGTTGATTTCTATAGAAATCAAGATTTAGCTGAAGACAATGACTTAAGTAAGTATGAGATAAATGAAGATTTGCAGAATTATTTATTTGGGAAAGTAAAAGTTATAAATTATAACACAGCTGTTAATAGGACTGAAAAGACTAATTATGAGGTTAAACCAGAGCTAATGGAAGAAGAATTTATTAATGAGCTATATTATTTAAAATTTGCAGTTAGGGTTAAATTCAAATATATTGGAGTTGAAGAAGAAAGCGGATATAGTGAAGAACTTGAAGTTTTATTAAAAGAAGAAGATAATGGTTATGTTATTGAAGATTTTTATACAAGATTAAATGGTTATGACTCCTTTATCAGGGGCGAAGAAGATGATTTAAAATCTGGAGCTTATCAGAAGTCTAGTTTACTAAATAATAACGAAATAAAAGTCAAACAACAAAAATTAATGGATAACATCGATAAAGTTTATAAAGAAGAAAATAGGGCTGTTGAAGCTAAAGAAAAAGAAGACTCTATTCAAAATATGGGAATTCAAGCATCAAGTTTGAATAAAAGTGCGATAAAGAATTATGCTAGAAACAACTTTAATAAAATAAATCCTTCAAGTGGTAACGGGGTAGTACCATATTATGATTTTTCTGCTATTTCTGGTAATTATGATTGTACTAATTTTGTTTCGCATGCGTTATTGGCAGGTGGAGCTACGGTATATAATAATGGAAATCCTGCTAGTGGGTGGTATTATGTGAACTTGAGTAATAGAAGTTATTCATGGTCTGGGGTTCCTAATCTATATGATTTTTTAATTAATAATAGTACAAAAGGACCTTCAGGGGCACACCAAAACTATTTTACATTCCATGAGGCATCAGCATATCCTTTTGTTGATGGGGATATACTTCAATTTCATAATGGAACAGTATGGAGGCACTCTACAATTATAACCGGATTTTACTAAGCTAGTACAAATTATTTAGGTGCATTAGTTACTGGAAGAACAAGCCCTACTTCAAACAATGATAATCAAAAGGCTGCTGATATATATATAGGGAATAGTAAGAGAGTAATTAAATTAGGATTGAACTACTAATTAATATATAAGCAAAAACAGTCGATTATCTAAGATTGTTAATAAGATAATCGACTGTTTTTGTTTAAGAATACTCTAGTCATTAATGAAGTTGATATGGATTAATATCTGATAGGTTTTCAACAAAATAATATTTCACATAGCTGAGTTTTGGGATCCAGTTTGATATAATCCTAATATGTGAAAGGGTGAAATGGTATTGAAAAAACATCTTAAAATTGGTATAAAAATATTAATCTTAATAGGAATGATGGTAGTGTTAAGCTCAAATCATTACAGTATAGCTAGTTCTATAGGTCTGGCACAAAATAGAACGGAACATATAGAAAATTTTATAGTGGATTTCTATAGAAATCAAGATTTAGCTGAAGACAATGACTTAAGTAAGTATAAGATAAATGAAGATTTGCAGAACTATCTATATGGGAAAGTAAAAGTTATAACTTATAATACAGCTGTTAATAAGACTGAAAAGACTAATTATGAGGTTAAACCAGAGCTAATAGAAGAAGAATTTATTAATGAGCTATATTATTTTAAGTTTGCAGTCAGAGTTAAATTCAAATATATTGGAGTTGAAGAAGAAAGCGGATATAGTGAAGAACTTGAAGTTTTATTAAAAGAAGAAGATAGTGGCTATGTTATCGAAGATTTTTATACAAGATTAAATGGTTATGATTCTTTTATCAGGGGTGAAGAAGATGATTTAAAATCTGGGGTTTATCACAAATCTAGTTTACTGAGTAATGACGAAATAAAAGACAAACAGCAAAAATTAATGGATAATATCGATAAGGTTTATAAGGAAGAAAATAGTGCTATTGACGCTAAAGAAAAAGAAGAGATTATTCAAGACATAAATCTCCAATTATCAAATAAGAGGTTCACTATTACGAGTTTCATGGTATTTCTAGGAATCGTGATTGTTGTACTAGTTTTGCTTCTAAGGCGCAAATAGTAGGTGAGCCGAAATGTAATGAGGTATCATTCTTTTAAGGTATTACACGAGCCCAACTATTCTAAGTCTTTCAGACGAAAACTAAAAGATATTAAGATTTCACAAAAGACTAATATATTCATGAAAATAGTTAAAAGAGTAGCTGTATTTATAATAGTATGTTTTTTAAGTTTTTCTACTATTTTAGCAGTTAACGCGGAAGTACGTGAAAGTTTTTTTGATTGGGTAGTTGTAACATTCCCTAAGTTTAGCATCTTCATACCACAATCTATAGACAAAGATAATGGTACTACCGATCTAAAATCATTAAAAATAAATTATGTTCCTATGGATTTAAATTGGTGGATATTCATGAGGGTCGTAATATGCCAATTTATATTTACTCAGCAGATTATAATCAAGAGTTTGATATAAAATTATTTGCTTCATCTAGTGAAAACAAATCATACTATGATACAGAAGGAATTGAAATAG
>NZ_JCANTN010000061.1:0-2568 GCF_059568515.1 Soehngenia saccharolytica DSM 12858
TAGTTTGGATTTTCTACTTTTACATATACGTTGTATTCTCCTACATCAGTGTAGCTTGGGTTTTCTTCTGCCCAATTTTCTCCGTCTTCACTGTAATATACTTTATCGCCTTCTACTAAGTTTCCTACTGTTATGCTGTGTTCTAATCCGTCATATACTCCAGTGTAGCCTGTTATTTCTAGCGAAGGAGCAATATTTTTTTGCCATTGTGCATATACAGTAATATTTTGGTTAACAATAGTTGAACTAGATAATACGCTTCCTGTTCCGTTTGGTTCAGTATTCCAACCAGTAAAAGTATATCCTATCCTTTGAGGGTCTTCCGGCATCTCCGATCCAAGTGAACTGCCTTTGTTTACATTTTTAGTATATACGTTTGATCCTGGATAGTTCTCATTAAATGTTACTGTAACAGTTTTTGTCTTGTAATATCCAAAATATACTGTTTCTGTTGGCTTATTAGCTAACAATAATATTTGTAAGGTAGTTTCATTCCCTTCGTTTCCATCCCATAAATATTTTTGATATTCATACCCATCTAAATTGTCAGGTGTTATGGTATACGTTTGATTGTATGATAGAGGATTGTTTGAATAGTTTCTGTTATAAATTATATTAGCTAAATCTGGTCTATCAACAATTACTCCATCAGAATTAATTGGAACCCCATTCTCGTTTACTTCATAACCAATTAATGTTATTCTTCCCCCTCCTATAGATACTTCAGGAATCGGAAAATTCTTATTTGTATTATTCTCATAAACATCCGTATATGAAAATACTGTTTCTTGATTTGTTGGATATAAAATGTTGGCATCTGCACCAGCTTTTATTCTTACCAAATACTTAAGAGTTGCAGGATTTCCTTCTGCAATATTCCCAGTATTCCAAATTATACTATTCCCTTGGATTTGAATATTTCCCTGACTAACATATATTTCTGACTCTGAACTAGCTAAGTCAAACATATCACCCATTGGGTCTGTTACTATTCCATCCTTAGCAGCATATGAAATTTTACCACTTATTTCACTAAATACTGCATTTAAAGGGCTTAAATCAGTAGAGTTAATTTGGTAATACCCTGCATTTTGGCTATTATTTAATACATTTTGTCCGTTACTATCCGCGTTAAATGCAATTGAATATATTTGAGTTCCCTTAGTTTTAGCTAAATTTGCTTCAAATATTGTTGGAATCCCATGATTGCTTGGAAAGCCACTATCAAATGGGCCATGATTATGATTAGGCTCAGTACAAAACACTTGATAGCTGTCACTGTAACTAATGTTAAATGATGAACCATTCCCTACTACTTGTGAATAGTCAACAGCTACTATTTGGGGATTATCTTTTATGATATAAGGGGTCTGATTCTTTTGATGATTGCTTAGACTAATTCCTGTTGCATCAGTTACTTTATAACTATAAGTTGGCTGTCCATCACCAAGTAATACCATTACTTTATTTGTTGCATTGGATGAGTCTAATAATGCTTGAGCTGCATGAATTCCAGCCTGCATATTTGTCCCGCCACTTGCCGTTATATTGTCAATTGCACTGTTTAGAGTTGCCTTTCCTGTATAGTCTACAAAATTAGATTTTACTGTTGCTCCATTATCAAAAGTTACTAATGCTATTCTATTTACACTATCTGGCAACAATAAATTATCAACGAATTCTTTTGCAGCTAATTTTAAATTTGAGATTTTTTCTCCTGACATGCTCCCCGATTTGTCAAGTACTAATACTATATCACTAGTGGTCAATAGATTTTTCCCTTCTATTTTCAGAGTTACTTCCCAAAGATTGGTTGACCCCTGAACAGGTTCAGCTACCTTAGAAAGATTTATAGCCCCCTGATTTGGCCATTCGTTACTATTTAAATTGTACTTAACAAACATGTTTGCATTGCTTCTAAGCCCAATTTTAGGATAAGCATATCCTCCAGAAATTGGTTCTCCTTTTCCTATTTCCTCCATAGATAAATTATCAGGATTATCTCCAATCATCTCATTATTTTCGTAATATAGAGTAAAACTACTATTTTCTGTTATTACAAATTGAGGTGTATCGCTTTCAACAAATTTATCTCTTATGTTTTCCAAAATATAATCTGTTGGGATAACTTCTTTTCCTATCTCTAGATCATAAACATCTTTGGAAATTAGGTCTCCAGAAAAAGCGTCTACGTGGCTTACTTCCAATTTTACAACGCTATTCAAATTTTCCTTTTCGTTAGAATCATCTTCTAAAATTGGTTCATCAATAAGCTGTATGCTTCCATCTGTGTTACTTATTACTTCTTCTGAATATGGGATTTCTTCATCTATAAAGACTTCTTCAGGTGTATCAGTGTCAGAAATGTTATCCGCAAAACCTGTAACACTCATGCTGAAAACCATTATAAAAGCTAAAAGAAAAGATAATGCTCTGTTACGCTTATACTTCATTTTTACCCCTCCATTCCAAAATAGGTAGTGGCAATAAGACACTCCTTTTTTTTATTTAAAACCTTATATTATTAAGGGTTACATCATTTTTATAAAATAAAAAACAATGACCCCC
>NZ_JCANTN010000062.1:0-2203 GCF_059568515.1 Soehngenia saccharolytica DSM 12858
GTACAAATATTATCCCATAAGACTTATGAGATAGAAAAGAAAATATAGTTTTTAAACTATGACTTTATTATACGAGGTGGTGAGTATATATGTCTTTTATTTATGAATATCAATTAAGAAATGTAAAAGAGAGACAAGAATGGGATTTATTTGAGTATGAGCAAGTGCTAGAAAATCTTATAGAACAAACTTTTGGTAGAAATTTAAAGGAAACTATCATATATAATAAATCTTTCGAATTTCGATTATATGCTTCAGTTACTTCATATAAATTACAAAATTTAGGGAAAAAAATAAAAAAAATAATACCTTCTCGACATGGATTTGTACGCAAAACGCAGAATCTTTACGTAATTATTGATAACATAGATGAGGATACGAAAATGGTATCAATTGAATTTATTGATTCTCTAGTCGGAGATAGTGAATTATATTCTCAAAGAGTAAATCGTTTTTTTAAAAACGATATTAAGAGCGAATATTCGGAAGATATAAAATACAACTACTATATTGATATTTATAGTGCAGATCTAAGCATCAAGAAATTTAAACAAATAAGTGGAGCAAAAGAAGTGAATGTAGGCGATTGCTATTTAATTAAAGCTAATCATCGCCATGGGGAAGAGAAAATAGAAATAGAGGATAATCCTAATATTATTAAATTAGACAAAATTTTTGATTATCCCTATTTTCAATTAGAATCAGAAATTAGGAATGATGAAGTTAATGACTATTTCATTATTAATACTTTCGAAAAAAAAACAATTGATAATGGCTTGAAGAAAATAGAGGAAATACTTAATGTTCTGGTTGAACCTGTAGAAGAACAATTTGAAATCAAATTAAATAGTGACAAAAATGTATTTTTTAGAGTACTTAATGTTGGGCAGGCGTTAGCCACATCTTTTTCATATGGAGAAGATATTCCATTTCTGTATTTTGATTATGGTATTCTTTTTGGATTAAATGCACATACGTTTATAACAGAAACTAATCTTCCAGTGGATAAAAATACTAGAATTATAATTTCACATTTAGATAAAGATCATTGGTTTGGTGTTAGTAAATTTAGAGATGCATATAGTTGCTCATGGTATATACCTGATCAAAAAAGTTTTCTATTTAACCATATAATAGCAGGAATCAAATGCGCTGGTGGAACTGTGAATTTAATAAACAAAAATATTACTTTTGGAAATTTAACTATTTCTTATGCAGGAATCTCAACTTATAGGGCAACTCGTCCACCAAGAAAACGGCATGAAACAGGGCTTGCATTATGTGTTGATGCACGTGATGAATCAAATAACAATTGTAAGATATTAATAGAAGCGGATCAAGACTATGACTATGTTGAAAATGCATTTTTATCAGATGTCAATATTTTGGTTGCATGTCATCATGGTGGTAAGTATAGTTGGACGATTAAATCCGATTTGCCACATCCGGTTATTGAAAATAATTGTATTATTTATAGCTATGGAGATTGTAATTCTCATGGGCATCCAAATTACGTGACTCAATATCAAAGACTGGGGTGGACCATCGAACATCATACACCTATAGATGGAACTTTTGAAAAAATAATAGAAATTTGAAAACCATAGGTACGTAAATGTAGTTATGAAAAAATTAATTTGGTTGTAATTAAATTCATCAATATAATATTTTATATATTTTCCACGAATCAATTTTATAATATTATCAATGAAATTGAAAGCTATATTCGCACCATTTTATTATTAGAAATGACTTAATCGCTAGCTATTGGATACTGCGAAAGATGAAACGAAAATACCTAGGCACTGGAGCGCTAATAAAAATAATTTAGAAACAATAGGATCGTTAAAAAACATTGAAATATTCTTTACAAATAGGCATATATTTGGTATAAAATATAATAAAAGATACAAGAAATCTTGCAGCGGGAATAAAATCAAGATCTAAAGTCTGTTAAATTGACAGATTTTAGGTCTTTTTTAACAAATCATTTTTTGAAATTCATCCATTCCACCATATCTCTTACCGTTTCCTCTATATCCCTTACTGTATAGTTTATCTCCTGCTTTGCTTTATCATTTGAAAAGAGGCTATTTCCTGACAAGGTAGTAAGGGAATATGATGTATATAGGGGTCTTTTATCTCGGATATGTGAATAAACACTGACAAAAGGAACAACTAACTTTGCACTCCAAATAGGTAT
>NZ_JCANTN010000063.1:0-2201 GCF_059568515.1 Soehngenia saccharolytica DSM 12858
CATAGCATTCTTTCTTTCTGGCCTTTTTCTTCCCATAACAAAATCCTCCTAGTTAAGTTATTTTTATTTTACCTTAACCTGGAGGATTTTCATACGCAAATTATTTCACAGTCTCGAGAAAAATATGTTGCATTTAATAGGACACAATGATATTTTAAATTCTTTTGCTATTTAAATATCAGCAAAGATTACATTTGAATTTCAAACCATTCGGAAGCTTTTAAAATTCTATTTGCCAGGATTATGGAATAAAATAAGATTATGCATAACTCTAGAAAAAAACATAAAATATTTTTCTTTGTTCTTTCAACTATTTTTTTACTTTCAACCCATATTATATTAAATTTTAGTACTATTGTGTAACTACTTTATAATTTAATTAAGGATGACATAGAAAAGACCCCATCCTAATACCGGATGAGGACTTTTCACCACTTAGCTATAAGCAATATACTTCCGAAGAATATTGTAAAATAAAATATACATCCTTTTTTTACATTCTAATGTAAAATATATCTTTTTTAGATATATCATCAAATCTTATTCTTTTTACAATAAACACTAATATAAAAATCATTAATTATTGACCATAATACTACTCCTACTAATAATAGCACGATCAAATATTTGCCTCTCATAAATAAACAAATTATGAATAATATTGTTCCAACAATTACTAAACTAATTCCTCCAATTGTATTAGCCTTTCTCCACACCTTCTCGTTACTTAATGCTTTTTTTGTTCTTACTCCAATTATAAAATTCTGTTTGATTTGCGGCATTATATTACCAATATAAATTAGCATATACGAAATTATTATCGAAACAATTTTATAAGAATCTATTTTCGCATTAAAGTAACTATAAAGTAATACAAATTGTATAGTCATTAATACGATTGTAGAACTTATTAACACTTTATAATAGTATTTTTCAATAGCAGCCATATCTTTCGCCTTGCCTGCATACGTCCTAAAAATTACATACTGAATCAGAATACTAACTGCAATTATTAGTGTGGCATATAGATTACTTGTTGAACTATTTTTATTAGCAATATAGTAAGAAACTGCAAATACAATATTTGCTAAAATAATAAATAGTATCCCTCTATTCTTATTTTTATCCAACACACTTCCCTCCTACTTATTATCTCTTAGTCCCATAAACCAATTTATAATATACTGAATTGAAGACATCTTTATAGAGTAAATTGAGAATTGCCCTTCTTTTCTAGATTCAACAATTCCTGCACTTTCAAGAACTTTTAAATGATGGGATATACATGGTTGCGTTTTATTAAAATCCTTAGCAATTTCATTTACTGACATATCCTTTTCTACGAGCATACTAATAATCTTCCTTCTTGATTCATCAGATAATGCCTTAAATATTTTATCCAAAAACTCACCTCTTCCTAATAGTACTTCCAAAGTTTTTCAAACTACTGATTTTTCACAATTGACTATCATGCAAGAATTATCTCAGAGTAAAATTCTTAGAAATTTAATATCATATTAATTATTTCTCTGAATATTCGCAAATAAAGCTAAGTTTTTGGCACCTATAGATAACTTTGGGAGATTAAAATACCTTTTACCATTGCTTACTTATTTAGTTAATACTGTTTTATTAAAAACATATCAATTACTATTATATTCACCAATTTTTAATTATCGTTCCCCGGATATATTCTAAAACTGCCAAATAAAACTATCTCTTTTCCCTATGCCAACCCCGCTTCCCACAATAAGGACACTTTAAATATTTTTTATCTACATTATGCGGAGAAATTAAATCAATAACTGGAGATATTTTAAATTCCTTCTTGCACTCTATGCAAGTATATACAGCTCTTCTAGAATGCATTACGACTAATAAAATTAAACCAATTAGAGCAATCGATACAAATATTCCTATTCCATTTTTCATGTCTTGTAAAAGGTAACCGCTAACTATTAATATAACCGCATATACCCCTATTGATATTAGTGTTTTGAAATCAATTTTTTTGTCTTCTTTCATGACAACCCCTCCAAAAATATTAATATAAATATATATTTATATATTTATATTAATATTATATCACACTGTATTAAACTGTAAACACGGGTCTTTGACACTTACTCCAAAAAATAATCGCTGAAGCCATTGGAAAGGCTTTATTTTTTGTCAATTTTCGGAAATATTTGTTTCGTATT
>NZ_JCANTN010000064.1:0-2160 GCF_059568515.1 Soehngenia saccharolytica DSM 12858
TGTAAATGTCAATCCCAAAATGCATGTTTTTTAGAATCTCAAAATGTATGATTGTTAGAATTAATTATTGGTACTTTTTTTAGTTTCTACCAGGTCAATTTTATCCTTCAGCCTATAAGATGGACCTGTAATCTTAATAATACTTGAATGATGAATTAGCCTATCTAAGATAGCATTTGCCAGTGTTATGTCTGAAAATACTTCTCCCCATTTACTAAATGGTTGATTAGTAGTAATTATTGTAGAATTTTTTTCATACCTTTTGTTAATTAATTGAAATAATAAATTAGCTCCCTGCTTGTCAATTGGTAAATAGCCTATTTCATCTATAATAAGTAGCTTATACTTAGCAAAATGCTTTAATTTAGCTTCCAATCTGTTTTCTGCATGGGCTTTGTTTAATTGCATTATTAAATCATGACATGATATAAAATATGTTAAATTTCTTTTCTTAGCTGCAGCAATTCCTATTGCCACAGCTAAATGAGTTTTTCCAACACCTGACGAGCCAAAGAATAATATATTTTCTTTGTTATCCAAAAATCTTAAACTTTGAAAATCTAGTAATTGAACTTTATTTATTGATGGTTGAAAATCAAAATCAAAGTCCTCTAAGGTTTTCTCAAAGGGAAAAGCTGATACTGATATTTGTATTTTTGAGGCTCTTTCATTTCTAAAATCTAGTTCTTTTTTAGTTAACTCTAATAGCGCATCTGTAAATGGAATTTCTCTTTTAGTTATCTCTTCTAAATAGTTAGGTAAGAAGCTTCTGAATTTCTCTAATTTAAGTGCTTCTAAATTGTTAAGTAGATTAGTATAATTACTCATTTAGTCATTCCTCCAAAAAAATATCCATGTTTTTCAAATTCTGTTCGATGAATTCTTCTAGATCATCATTTGAATAATGCCTTAATGCATCTGATTTAAGTATTTCCTTTGCATGGTCCATTTTGTAATGAAGAATTTTTTCGGATATTTTATGACAAGCGATCAAATCTTTTGTATAATAGATACATAGTTCAGAATCATTTTCTGATACTGTTACGTATTTACCTATATAGTTTGTAGGTACTGAGTATTTTTTCCCTTTATATCTAATCATAGATTCTCTGGATACCTTATACTCTTTTTCGTGGTGGAAATATGATAGAAGGATATCCATTGATGGTAGGGGATTTAAATACTCTTTTTCTTTTAAGAATCTAATAAATGGTATTTCATATGTAGCTTGTGAAATCTCATTATTAATTTCATAGTTAAAATCTTCTACAATAGTATTAAGCTCCTCAAACGTGTCAAATTCTTCATTATATGGTTTTAATCTTCCCATTAATTTGGCTAATGTTTCAACTTTTCCTTTTGTTTCAGGTCTATATGGTCTACATGTGATAACATCAAATCCAGCGTCTATTGAAAAATATTTAAAATCCTGATTTATTGTTACATTTTTAAAGGTTGTCCTACTTCTGTCTACAACAGTTGACATATTATCGAAGAGTATTTCTTTAGGAACACCTTCAATGTATTTAAAACCTTCTACAAGGCATTTAAAAAGAGTTTTCTGTGTTCTATCAGTAGTTAGTTTTATATATTTTAATCTTGAATAGCCTAAGACCATTAAAAATATATTTATTTCAAATATTTCACCCTGTCGACTTATCATAGTTAAACTTTCTTTCCAATCTACTTGTGCTTGTAGACCTGGGCTTGTATCAAATCTAATAGTTGCCTTTTTAACTTCTTCTTTTTTATGGTTTTTTACAAAGTTATTTACTGTGTGATAACCTCCAGTGTATCCCTTTTTCTTAATAAATTTAAATACTGCTGTTGAATTTGAACCCCAATTATCTACCTTATCAATAATTATTTCTTCAAAATCATCTATTTTACTTTTTATTTCCCTTGGTTTTCTTACATCAGATCCTGCACTATTGATATATCTTTCAACTGTACGAGGATCACAATTAAATCTTCGTGCTAGTTCACTTTTATTCAATAATTTTACATCCTCCTTTATCAACTTAATTTGATTCAATACATCTTTTCGCATAATATCTCTCCTGTCAGTTAAGCTTTTTAGAAATATTATACAAGAAAAAATGTATAAATTTGTGCATTTTGAGATTCTAATTTTTCTACATTATCAGTTTATCATTTACA
>NZ_JCANTN010000065.1:0-2016 GCF_059568515.1 Soehngenia saccharolytica DSM 12858
TAGGATATCTCAATTAAAAATTGTATTTTAAATATAAAAACATGCTTAGAACACTTAGTAAAAAGTGATTCTAAACATATTATACGAGGAGAGATAAAATGAAAAGCATGAGCAGTAAAAATACAAAAAAAGTATTAAGTATTATAATGTTATTTTGTATTATTTTATCATCAAATTTGACATATGCAAGTCCTACAAATTTAAAACAAACCATATCATTTGATGTGGAAGAATGGGAAAAAACAGTCGTATTTGCTGAAGTTGAGGTATATGAAGGAGATAAAAGACATAAAAAAACAACAGATGACATTTTAATCAAAGATAATATAAAAACAATAGAGAATTTAAAAAACATTTATAGCAATGAAGAATTATATAGAATGATAGAAGATAATCTATATCAGGCAATTGAAGATCAAAAAAATGGCTCTTTTATAATTTGGAATAATGATGTTGTGGAAAACAAGATTAAATATCAATTTCCAAATATATATAAAGAAATCAAAGAAAACGAATTACTGAATTTTGACTACACATTTTTTTCTGATAAAGATAATAATGTAATAAGGTCAGCAGGTTTCAAGAATTTTACATTTAGTCTGTTGTTTGAAGCTGCTTTTGGGCTTAATATAATGGATTTAAGCTCTTATTTAGAATGGAAATATGATAGCAATGGTGTAATAACTTCTGTGATTTCTGATGATTATATGAACGTTTATGGATATTGGGAAGATTTGGGGATTAATGCTTCACATGATACTTATTCATATGATAGAAAGACTTGTACTCATTATACAGAAGCTAAAACACGTCATAATCCACTAATTGGTCCAACGGGTAGCATTATTTATCCATGGATGAAAATGGAATTAACACAGACATATGGAAAGCTTAAAGATTCTGGTATAAAGTAAATATACTTATTTAT
Organism: Soehngenia saccharolytica DSM 12858; assembly: GCF_059568515.1. NCBI lineage: Bacteria > Bacillati > Bacillota > Tissierellia > Tissierellales > Tissierellaceae > Soehngenia > Soehngenia saccharolytica. Next base: position 929 of record NZ_JCANTN010000065.1, read on the forward strand.
CCTCATTTTTAAAAGTAATTATGATAATAAATATCTTTAAGTTTGTCTTAATATTTTATTTAGGATATTTATATTACTTCTTATCTTGATCTTGTGATAAAACAACCATAACCCTTGATGAGTTCCAAGAATAAGTACAAATGGGAGAAGAACTTCCAGATACAAGTTCTTATAAAAAAATTGTCATATATGGTTTATGTGAATCCACTAAAGATTTACCAGGATATAGATTATATCTTTTAGATGAAGATACTTATTGAATGGCAATATTATATAATAATAACATTTGGAGGATTATTGAAATGGATCATTCATATTGGTTAAATTAAACATTATTTAAAAATACGGAAGATCTATTATTAAAAATTAATCTAGTTTTACACAAGAGCAATTATGACAAACTCGGTAATGTAACTGTAAGGATTGAATTTAAAGGGATAGGATATGTTTTTGATTCTGTCCTTTTTTTTATTGTACTGTTTGGGTTTGTCATAATAGTAAAAATACAGATAATATGTAAAACTACGATAACAACAAAAAAGATGATCGATTTAAATTATAAATCAATCATCTTTTTATTTATAGATCTCTTTTCTGTGTCCTATCACTAAAACTAATATAATTATATTTTTATTATCGATATTAGCAATCAATCTATAATTTCCAACTCTGTATCTCCACTTGCCTTTTAAATTCCCTTGTAAGGCTTTTCCCTATAATAAATATGAACCAAATCAGTTTAAAAATCCAGCTGTCAATAGTCAGTGAAAATGTCATATAAAAGTATAAAGTTTTATTCAGTGAAAATGTCACTATATAATTTAAAAATACATTTACACTGTTTTATTGGAATAAGGCTTTTGATTCATTTTAAGAGGTGCTTTACCTTTAAAAATCTCTAAGACACAATGTTTACGCCCTGAAGATTATACTAGAAAAATCTATGTAATTTAAACTCAACAGGCAATCTACTTTGGAGAGTTTCCCAAAGCCTTTTGTAAATGATAAACTGATAATGTAGAAAAATTAGAATCTCAAAATGCACAAATTTATACATTTTTTCTTGTATAATATTTCTAAAAAGCTTA
>NZ_JCANTN010000066.1:0-1813 GCF_059568515.1 Soehngenia saccharolytica DSM 12858
TTCTGTTTATTGTCGTTGATAACATTATAACAGAGAAGCTCTCATGAGCGTTGTTTTTTTAGTTGTGTTTCATTTAATTATACAATTCGCCTTAATATTAATTATTCTTTAAATTTATCTAATACGTACATCGCAATATTTCTTGAGTGATCAGACACTCTTTCCAAATTGCTTATTACATCTAAAAATACTACTCCTGCACCGGTACTACACAGCATTTGATTGAGTCTCTCAATGTGATTGGCTCTGTTTTGTTTTTCAAGTCTATCTACCTCATCCTCTAAGGCTAAAACTTGTCTAGCCAAGTTTTCATCTATATCTTTATACGACAACATGGCAGTGTCGAATACTTTCTTGCAGAGCTCAAACATTTCAGTAAGTTCTTTTACTGCTTCCGGGGTGAAATAAATGTTATTTTCATATTTGAATAGCGCTTGTTCTGTTATATTTTCAACGTGGTCTCCTACTCTTTCAATATCTCCGATTACATAAAGCATTGCATTTATATCTGTATGTTGCTCATCTGAAAGTGGAGCATTAGAAAGTGCAACTAGATACTCGGTTATTTCTCTTTGAATCTTATTGATTATTTGCTCCTTCTCAAGAATAGAGTCTACATCATCAATTTTATCTTCTATTATTACTCTCTGGCATGCAGAAAGGTTGTCCTGAACTAATTCTCCCATTCTTAAGGTCTCTTTTTTTGCTTGTGCCAATGCTATTGAAGGTGTTTGTATGATACGTTTATCTAAGTATATAGCTTCAGCTACTTCGACTTCATCTCCGCCAGGAACTAACTTTTCAGCTGCTTTTACCAATAAATTCGCAAACGGCAGCAAGGCCATTACATTGATGACATTAAAAAACGTATGTGCATTAGCTATTTGTCTTGTAACATCATTAGGCGATATGTACACAACTAATTTTTTGATAGGGTAGCTCAACAAGCTCATAAATAGAATCGTTCCAACAACATTGAATAGGAAGTGAATTACAGCAGCTCTCTTAGCTGTCTTATTAGCACCAACACTTGATATTAATGCTGTTGTTGTTGTCCCAATATTACTTCCAAAAAGAATTGGCAATGATATCCCTATCGTAACCAAACCTTCTTTTGCTAAAGCTTCTAACAACCCAATGGATGCGGAACTGCTCTGTACTAATGTAGTTATGCCTAACCCTACTAGCATGCCAAGTATTGGATTGTTTAAACTAGTTATTATTCTAGTGAATGCAGGTAATTCAGCTAATGGTTTTAGCCCACTACTCATCATACCCATTCCAATAAAAAGTATTCCAAAACCAATCAATATTTCAGCGTATGATTTTGCATTTTTGTTTTTTGCTATCAACCAGATTGCGACTCCTAAAGCTACTGCGATTGGAGCTATATCAGATAAGTCAAAAGCTATTAATTGAGCTGTTACTGTTGTCCCAATATTCGCACCCATTATAACTCCAACAGCTTGCGGAAGTGTCATAAGTCCAGCATTTACAAAACCTATTACCATTACTGTAGTAGCACTACTGCTCTGAATTATCATAGTTACTACTGTACCGACTAAAACTCCCATGAGTCTATTGGTAGTCAATGCTTCTATTATAGATTTAAGTCTGTTTCCAGCAGCTTTTTCTAATCCGCTACCCATAATAGTCATGCCATAAAGAAACATTCCCAATCCCCCAAGGACAGGGATCATTAAACTCATAATTTTTGTATCCTCCTTGTACAATATAGTTATAATCAAATTACAGTTTTCCACTGTAATAATTATCAATTTCTTAAATAATAATATAGTCTTCTTTTCTAATC
>NZ_JCANTN010000067.1:0-1593 GCF_059568515.1 Soehngenia saccharolytica DSM 12858
GTTCTGTCAAGGGCGATTTCCCCCTTGACTGGTTCTGAAAGAAATTCTATAATCGCAAAGGCAAAATAAACTATATTACTTCTTGACGTTTAATAACTGGTTTTGTCTTCAATGTACCACAAATGTATATATTAATCAATACATTTAATACTATATGATAATGTCAATTAATTGTTGGAAAACAATTAAATAGTTTTCTAAAATAATATTAAAATAATAACCCCTTAATCTCATAATGTAATAATTTATAATTTTAACCTACCTTAATAAACCTATCTTAATACCCTATTTGGTACATATTTATATTTTATTTATATTGTATTTTAAGTATATTAAGCTTTAAAAACTTGAGGTTTTAAGCATATCTTTAAGCCATCTGCATTCTGTTCTTGATATATATGGAATTTCTATTTTTATATCTACCTCTACTACTACACTCTACCACTTTGTATTGGTGTTTCTTCTATTGCAAAGTTAATAATTTCCATTGTTTGTTTTTTATTTCCTCTTTTAATATTATTCCATAGTGGCTTATTTATATTTATTGGGTTTTCTAGACTATTAGTGTGAGCAGTTATTATTTTTACATATTTATTACCTTTTATAATACTAAGTCCACTTTTAATCCAATTGGCTTCGTCTCCTGCTAGGTATATGTCTTTTACTGAATCTATGTCATAGGTTTCATCTAGATATACGCCTATCTCTATCTATAAATCTTCAGAATTGATCTCTACAGTGAAATATCTTATGTTTTCAAGTGCGGCATGTAGAGAAACAAACTGCCCGTAATTAAATTTTTTTATTTATATAAATCTTTTTGTAGCAGATTAACAAGACAATTAAAAGTTTCTTCATCCTTCTTTTCAACAAAACTTTCTGTTACTTCAATAATCCTTTGATTTTTGGTTATTAATCTTAAACGAGGAATTGCCATGCACAAATCATTTAGAGCATTTTTAACATTTTCTTCATCTGGCAATTCTTGAATATTATATAGTTTTACACTTAAGGAGTATTTTGCTTCTTTTGGGTATAAAACAATTTGAGCAAAAATAATAAGAGAAATATACAATCTCTTCTTTTCATTAAATATATATCTTTTCTTTTCTCTCATAGGTTCAATAATAAAAGATGATAATATAAGGGTGAAAATTGATGAACTTAAAATACTAATAATAACAGTAATAACATTTAGCATATCCATAAATTTCTCCTTTCTTGATGTATTTATAAAAAGATATATCATGAATTTTATAATAATGTCAATTAATTGTTAGAAGGTAATTATTTTACACTTAGACTAGCATTGTAATGTGATTAACTAACCTAAAAAGATATATATATATCAAATATCCTAATTGTAAACCAATGATGCCCGCGATATAATCATATTGTATATAATGTTATTTTTGATTTGAAAGGGGAGTCCAGTTATATGAAAAATAATTCTCAAGAAAAAAAGATGCGAAAATATATTGTCACAGGAGCTGCTGGACACTTGGGGAGTACAATTATTAGGAAACTAATTGAATTAGATTATGAGGTATCTGGACTTCTTCTACCTGGCGAAACACCAAAAGTGATAGGAAA
>NZ_JCANTN010000068.1:0-1537 GCF_059568515.1 Soehngenia saccharolytica DSM 12858
TTAATAATAATTTCAAAATCCCATTTATTAATGGGCTAATTCTTTATACTCTTTTTTAACCTTGATTAAAAAAGCTAATTATGCAATTTCCTCATATATAAAAAAGCCTCTATAATAAATGATTTTTTTAAAATATTGACAGATTATTTTTCCATAAAATAAAATGGGACAGAGAGTGAACTGTCCCTCTTGTCCCGCTAAAATCCAAAGCTTTCACCTAAAGCATCTGCTGCTAGTATTGCAGCATAAACATCTTCTGGAGTTACTGCAAAAGGCATATTATGGATAGTTTCACCTTCTGCACAGCTTAGTTTCGCTACATCCATCAGTTTTTCTTCTGATACTTCCGTGATATTTAGCTCTTTTAATGTAGTTGGCAATCCCACTTCATTGCAAAAATATAATACTTCTTCTATTTCCTCTAATGGTGCATTTTCTAATACCAGTTGGACTAAAACGCCAAAGGCAACTTTTTCTCCATGATATAACCCATGGGTTTCTTCAATAGCAGTAAATCCGTTATGGATAGCATGGGCTGCAGAAAGACCGCCGCTTTCGAAACCGATACCGCTTAATAGCGTATTTGCTTCTACTATTTTCTCCACTGCTTTTGTTACTACTTTCCTTTCTACAGCTAGTTTTGCCTTCAATCCCTCATTTAGCAATGTTTCATAACATAAATCGGCTAATGCAATTGCAGCATCTGTAGGATAACCTCCAGCCATAGTCATTGCACCAGCCTTGGCAGCTGCTCTTGCTTCAAATTTAGTTGCTAGCGCATCTCCCATACCTGCAACGAGCAATCTTGCTGGAGCATTAGCAACTGCATCTATATCGATTAGTACCATATCTGGATTTTTTGGTAATAATAAATATTCATCAAAAGCCCCATCTTCAGTATAAATTACAGACAATGCACTACATGGCGCATCAGTACTTGCTATAGTTGGTACTATAACTACTGGTACTTTCTCATAATATGCAAGGGCTTTAGCAGTATCGTGAATCTTACCTCCCCCTACACCAACAACTACATCAGACCCCTTCTCTTTAAATTCGTCTCGAAGCCTATTTATTTCAACTTTTGAACATTCTCCATTGAATTCAATAAAATTAATTTTAGCAGTATCTCCAAAGCTTTCTCTTATGATCTCTCCAAATCTTTTATAACCTGATTTGCTAATTAGAATAAAAAAAGAACTGCCTAAATGCTCTACATGGGTTTTAATTCTTTTCAATTCCCCTTTGCCTTGAATATATTTTCCAGGGGAAATTATTATTTTAGTCATATAACTACCTCCTTATATATTTTATTGACTTTATACCCTTGCTTGATAATAAATAAACAATATAATTCTTGTTTTTTTATTTATTATAAAAAATTCTTCTACCTTAGCATTAGTAAAATATTTTTTGAAATCCATTTAGAGTAAGTTTTGTAATTGAGTAAATTTCATAATTTAAAAACGTTGATTTTACTAATTTCTACGATAACAAAAAAGGATTTCACCCCATTAATATCGAATATGTTAAGTGA
>NZ_JCANTN010000069.1:0-1419 GCF_059568515.1 Soehngenia saccharolytica DSM 12858
TATACTAGTACCTATATGTAAAAATGTTCTTAAATATAGTATTGGAGCAGGATCAAAATTGATCCTACCCCAACAATTGACAAAGAGCCAAAAATAAAGATGCATGACTCATAAAATAAGAGCCATGCACCTTGGAATTGAATTAATTAAAAATCTACTTCATATCCATAGTAAGCACAGGTTAACAATCTTTCCATTTCTTCTGGAGTAATTGGCCTTGGATTAGAGCCTGTACAAGCATCTCCAACAGCTAACTTAGCAATATTTGAAACTTTTTCTTTAAATTCTTGTTCATTAATACCGAATTCTTTTAATGTCTTTGGAATACCTAGCTTCTTATTCAATTCATCAATCTTTTCACAAAGAACTTTTACACATTCTTCATCTGATCCATCTATACCAATACTCCTTGCAATGTCTGCATAACGCTTCATTGCACATTTCTTATTGAATTTAATTACATAAGGTAGATAGATGGCGTTAGCACAACCGTGTGGAATATGACCTGTAGAGAAAGCAGCTCCAGTCTTATGTGCCATAGAATGTACTATACCCAACAATGCATTTGTAAATGCCATACCTGCTAGACATTGTGCATAGTGCATTTGTTCTCTGGCATTCTTGTCTCCTTCATAGGAGTTCAACAAATGTTCAAAAATCATTTGAATAGCCTTTATTGCAAATGGATCTGTAAATGGGCTATTAGCTGTAGATACATAAGCTTCTATGGCATGAGTCAATGCGTCCATTCCAGTATGAGCAACTAATTGTTTTGGCATTGTTTGAGCTAAATCAGGATCAACAATTGCTATATCTGGAGTTATATTGTAATCTGCCAATGGATATTTTACACCTTTTTCATTATCTGTAATAACCGAGAAAGCAGTTACTTCTGTTGCTGTACCAGAAGTAGATGGTATAGCTATAAACCTTGCCTTATTCCTTAAAGTTGGCATGGAGAAAGGTTGTACAATATCTTCAAATGTCAAATCAGGATATTCATAAAATACCCACATAGCCTTAGCAGCATCTATAGGTGAGCCTCCACCTATGGATATAATCCAATCTGGCTCAAATTCTCTCATAGCTGCAGCACCTTTCATAACTGTTTCAACTGATGGATCTGGTTCAACATTTTCAAATAGCCTTGTTTCTATTCCTGCTTCCTTTAGATACTCAATGACCTTATCAACAAATCCGAATTTCTTCATTGAACCTCCGCCTAGCACGATTATTGCCCTTTTGCCTTTTAAATTCTTTAGCTGTTCAATAGCTCCTGATCCATAATAGATATCTCGTGGTAATGTAAATCTCATTATAATAAATCCTCCTTGTACAATATAGTTATAATCAAATTACAGTTTTCCACTGTAATAATTATCAATTTCTTAAATAATAATATAGTCTTCTTTTCTAATC
>NZ_JCANTN010000070.1:0-1410 GCF_059568515.1 Soehngenia saccharolytica DSM 12858
GGTGATAATATGAAGAACAATATTTTATCAACTTTATTTATTGGTATTGATGTTAGTTCTAAGACTAATGTCTTGTGTGCTCTTGATTTTCAAGGCAATAAACTTCTCAATCTAAAGGCGTCCAATAATAATCCTGGTGCTGAATCTATGCTAAAAAGCATCTTTGATTGTTTGAATTCTAATAACCTTAAATATGCTGTTATTGCCTTGGAATCAACTTCCATTTATAGCGTTCATGTTGCTAACTTCCTATCTTCTCATGATGATTTAGTTTTGTTTGATCCTAAAGTATATTGTCTTAACCCCAAAACTATTGCTAATTATAGAAAGTCTTTTGTGGATAAGGATAAGACAGATCCTTTGGATGCATACATTATTGCTGATTTTGCTAGATGTGGAAGAATTACATCCTCTCCTTGGCGTGGTTCTCAATTTCTTGCTTTACAAAGACTTACCCGTCACAGGCTTCATTTAGTTGAGTGTATTACTCGCGAAAAAACTTATATGGTCTCAAATATATATCTAAAATTTAGTCAGCTAGCAGTCTTGGATAAAAAAGACAAGCCTTTTTCTAATAACTATGGGGCTACTTCTGCAGCTATTTTAACTGAATTCTTATCTTTAGACGATATCACATATTCTCCCATTGAAAATTTGGTTGATTTCGTTAAAGAAAAAGGTAAAAATCGATTTAGTGATCCAGAAGCAACTGCTAAGTTATTACAGAAAGCCGCTAATGATTCCTACAGATTAGATAAAGTATTATATGAACCTTTAAATGTATCAATTGCTTCTTCTTTTAACCTTATTAAGGCTTTCGAAACCGAAATTAAGGCCATTGATAAGGCTATTGAGAAGACCATTAAAGGTATGAATACTACTGAATATCAATCCTTAATGTCTATTCCTGGTGTTGGTCCTGTTTTAGCTAGTGGCATTTTATCAGAGATTGGAACCATTAATGCTTTTGATTCCCACAATGCTTTAGCTAAATATGCAGGTTTAACTTGGAGAACCAATCAGTCAGGAAATTACACCGCAGAAGATACCAACATGACTAAAACAGGTAATAAGTATCTTAGATACTATTTAATTGAAGCTGCCAACAGTGTTAAGAACTATTTGCCAGAGTACAAAGAATACTACAACAAAAAGTTTGGTGAAGTGACTACTCACCAACATAAACGAGCACTCGCACTTACATCTCGTAAATTAGTACGCTTGATTTTTGGATTGCTGACTAAAAATCAAATCTACTCCAGCGGTAAAGTTGGAGAGATTCAATAAAACATTTCCAATCACAAGCCTATTTTTTTTTGAAAATAGTAGGTTCTGTTAAAGTTATGCTTTTTTTATCTTTTCTTTTGTTTCCTTTAAAAAACATCCCTTGACATATTACCAGATTGCTTT
>NZ_JCANTN010000071.1:0-1193 GCF_059568515.1 Soehngenia saccharolytica DSM 12858
GTTCTGAACCCAAATGCCTCATGTAAAGCATCAGTAAAATCAGTTCTCGTGTAGGTTGGAATATATCCTTCTGTTGGAATAGAGTAGAAATTCATATCTCTTAAACCATTAATAATTTCCTGACTTGTAAATTGTTCATCTAATAATTTCTCTAAATATCTATATAAAACTAATGCAAGAAAACATGTAGTGAAATGTGCCTGTATACGATCGTCTCTGCTTAAATAAACTGGCCTTGCCTTAAACTCTGATTTCATAATTCTAAAACATTCTTCAATTTCCCATCTTCTGTGGTTAATCTTTGTAATAGCTTCAGCATCATCTTCTAAATTTGTACATACAGCATAAAATCCATCATACATTTCTTCTTTAACCACTGCATCTGTGTCTATACCATAGATAGTCTCATCTGCAATTTCTCCATACTTTGTAACATTTGTAGATGATATAAACCTTCTGAAGTCATTTTGATTTTTCTTTTTGATATCTGATTTCCTGCTTGTAATTAAATTAGCTGCATGTTCTAGCTGCCCAGCTCTAATCTTTCGTTGGTAATCTTTGTATTTGATAGAATAGGTTACAATAAGCTTTTGCTCAAGCCCATCTTCTTTTATCCAACGTTCTTTGTAAAAGGTTTTATTTTTGTACTTATCATAGTTTTCTCCATCTTGATCGATTAGGTTAATATCAAACAAATTATCACTGCCTGCTAGGTGCCATCCTGTTGGATCAAGAGCCCACTCTTTCAAATGTTTCTTTAATTTTTTTACAGGCTGAGTTGTAATAAATGCTCTACCATTTATGTCATTAAATTTACGATTATCTGTTGAAGATAATCCAGCATCAGTACATACAATGAACTTAGATAACTCAAAGTCTTTAAAAATTCTCTTCTCTAACGGTTTCAGAGTAGTTTGTTCATTGGTATTACCACTATGAATATCGAAAGCAAGGGGGATACCATCACCATCCATAAATAGTCCCATTCCCACTATAGGATTAGGCTTATGTTCCTTAGAAAATCCATATTGCTTAAGGCCATCTCCATCCTCTATCTCAAAAAAATAATTAGTGCAATCATAATAGAGAATACGGTCGTTTCTTTTTGAAACAGATAAACTATTTTCATAGAGTTTTGACTGAATATAATCACTTTCTTTTGCAATAACCTCTAAAGCCCTATAAATATGATG
>NZ_JCANTN010000072.1:0-1019 GCF_059568515.1 Soehngenia saccharolytica DSM 12858
TTTAATCTTTCAAAGTTTGTAGTGTGTACAGATGCAGGGCTTGCATCTAATGTTAACAGAAAATTCAATGATAAAGATGACCGTGCTTTTATTACAACTCAATCAATTAAAAAATTAAAAGGCTATCTTAAGGATTGGGCCCTTAATCCAGAAGACTGGCATCTTTCTGAGGACAATAATTCTTACAATATTGCTGAGCTTGATGAAGAAAAATATATAGATAAAATATTTTACAAAGAACGCTGGATAAAAGAAGATGGATTAGAGCAAAAAATGATTGTAACCTATTCTATTAAACAAAAGCTTTACCAAAGAAAGGTTCGCAATTCACAAGTTGAGCGTGCTTTAAAATTGATAAATACAAATCCAACAAAATTAAAAAAGACAAATCAAAATGATTTTAAGAGATTTATTGAAAAAACACATTACACTTCTGACGGAGAAGAAGCAAAAAAAGAAAGTTACAATATCGATACAGGGTTGATATTAAAAGAAGAGGCATTTGATGGTTTTTATGCAGTATGTACAAATTTAGAAGATGATGCGAATGAAATTATTAAAGTGAATAAAAGACGATGGGAAATTGAAGAATGTTTTAGGATTATGAAAAGTGAATTTAAAGCAAGACCTGTATTCTTAAGTAGAGATGACAGAATTGAAGCTCATTTTATGACATGTTTTTTGTCTCTTATTATCTACAGAATTCTTGAAAAGAAACTTGGCGAAAAATATACCTGTAATGATATTATTGAAGGCTTAAGAGATATGAACTTTAATGAAGTTAAAGCTGAAGGATATATACCTTCCTATACACGCACAGATTTTACTGATGATTTACATGAAGCATTCGGATTTCGTACTGATTATGAAATCGTAACATTAAAAGAAATGAAAAAAATTATTAAAAGAACAAAAAACCAATAACATTGTGCAATTTTTTAACTTAAATTTAAAACCTGAAACCCATTGTTTCCAATGGATATCAGGTTTTTTGTTTTCTTCAACTGTCAAAGATAAGA